>WRFW01000194.1 GCA_009787435.1 Defluviitaleaceae bacterium | reverse complement strand
TACGCCCAGTAATAGTACGTTCAATTGATATACTAGCCGGGTCATAACCGACACCAAAGCAACTTGCATCTCTAGCATCTAATGTAAATTCACCTGAAAATTCATCAATACAGCCGACTTTAACTACATCATTTACTTCAAAGTCTTCTATAGAATTATAAATAAAGATTGAAGATATACCAGCATTTATAGAGCCGCTTCCAGAGCTATTTGATACTGTAATTCTTAAACGTATACCTCTTCTCATAGGTGTCCATCCGTTGCTATCTGTATTTTCATCTGTTACTAGAGGTGCTTCACTTAAATCAACAACTACTGGGTGAAAACCTGGTCTGAAAACTTCTATATCGTTTGTAAAATATTCATCTCTATTATTAAAATTTGTATCTGTGATATCTGTTATTGCTGTTCTCACTGTATATGTGCCGGCATTTCTAAAAAATACATAATATGTTATAACCCCTACTGAAAATAATGTTGCATCCGAACGGCTTATAAAAGTAGCATTTACCGAACCAGTGCCAGTTAAATTTAATGTGCCAGAATTTTCACAATCATCCGAAAGGCAGCCAAACATATCATTTGGAATGCTAGAAGGGCTAAAAACTGGCGAGCCTTGCGTTTCAACATAGTTCCTAGTATTAATACGAACACAATTTTCTAAATCTGTTAAAACAGCAAAGTCTACCTCTATTGTTTTATTTAAAGGTTTCATACCTACTTTTGAAATTAATACATTGTTATCACATCTTGACATTTATTGTTTCCTCCTAATTTTTAAAAATTTTTGATAACTCGGCACACTTGCCAAATTGGGTATCTCTAAAAACTCACTTTGGTCGTTTTTAGCTCGCCCAATTATATAAGCTTTTTAATAGTTTTATAAACTTCAAAATAAATCATAAAAAATTACTCTGCACTATTTTGTAAGTTTCGGCGAACTACACGTGCTGCATCTCTTTGAAACCTAGCACCGCTTTTTTGATTTAACACTTGCAGCTTGCGTTGCACAAAAGCCTGTACATCAGCTTTATTTTGTACGGTTTGCTTTGTTTCTTTCTTTAAATCATCTTGCATATATCTAGCCTCCTTTCTTAATTTTTGTAGGCGTTCAAAACTAACACCCATAAACATATAACCATAACCTACCTAGTCTACTTGTTCAAACATATAAGCTTTTTGTCCGTTCAACTCATACCCTTGCTCTAGCAAAAATAAACCATCTTCTTCAGAAACCTCATAGATTTCCCCTGCAACAAACAACTTTTTTGCACCCGTTGGAAAGAAAATCACTTTCTCTCTCTCAAAAGAATAAGAAGAAGTACGCTTTCCACCGCAACTAGTGCAGCCGCTTTTTCTTGCCTGTTTTTTGATACCTGCAAATTTCACTTTCATAGTGTACCTCTCATAAATTTTTCTCCTCTCATAGATTTTCGTTTATGCAGTAAAACCAAATTGATTTTACTCACATAAACAAATGCTATTTGCAGAGATATAGTTTTAAAATAAAGCCAACCTGTTAAATTTAGTTCATCTCAAAGATGATAATTTTTTGAATTAACATTGCAATTTTAAAATTAAACTCTACAAAAAGTATTGTAACATATAGCATAATTTTTTTATTATCAACTTATACTCACAAATCTCTCAACCATTCCTCAAGCTCTTGAAGAACTTTATTGCGAAGCCTGCCAACACTCGCTTCTGAAATATTAAGCTCTATACTTATATACGTATTAGACCTTTTTTCACCGTATCGTAATTTTATAAATGCTCTGTAGTCTTCATCTATGCTATTCATAACAAATTCAAAATCTAATACAAATCTTTCTAATGCCCTAATTTCAGATTTAACATTTAAAATGTTTTCATCTATATCTGTTTTTAAAGATTTTCCATTTTCCGAAGCTTCTTTTTGAACTTCGCTTTCATGCCTTTCTAAAGTAGAAAGCTTATGTTTAAGCCTTTCCAACTCTTTTTTATCCTTATAAAATTTTTTGAGAATATCCTCTAATAGCTTCTTTCGTATTTTCAAGCTGCCCTCCTCTCATTAATATCTGTAGAAAAAATTACATTAGTAATTGACAAAGTAACACAAATAGTATATAATATTTATTGTTCAGGTAAAAATTATATACTACAAATGCTAGTGCCTAGTTTTTAGGCACTAGCCTACCCATTTTCATGGGTCTTTTTTCGTTTAATTTTCAATTACTTTTATAATTTAGTTCCTCTAAAACTGTTGGGTTTTTAGAAACCTATGTTAAAGATAGCCATTTCTTTGGGCTATCTTGTGTGAGATAAAAACGACCAAAGAAAGTTTTTAGAGATACAAAATTCTACAACAAACATTACACTCAATATTTTTAAAGAAATCAACTAAAATTCTTTAAATTTAAGGAATTTAGATACAGTGCCCAAATTTATATTTAAAAAGGGGATTCTTTTTATGAAAACAGCACAAGAGATAGCAGCTATAATTGAAGCTGAAGCTAAACAAAAAAATATATCAATTAGTAAGCTGCTAGCAGAATGCGGTTTAAAAAGTGCCGTTGTAGATAATATGAAAACAGGTTCTATGCCCTCGGCAGATAAAATATATAAAATAGCAGCCTATTTAAAAGTAACAACCGATTATTTACTAACAGGAGTAAAGAATTTGAAAAACCAAAGTAATTTAGAAATTCTTAAAAGCACCGAAAAAGAAATACAAACTGAAAGACTAATAAGAACTAGGATAGAAACGGTAATAGAAGGGTTAACAGAATTTTTTCTTACAAGGGTAGAAGAAAACGGGAATTCTAAATATTTAAACTACAAAAATGGAACATATAATTTAAACACCGAAAGTGAATATGTAAAAAAAATATTGCCTTATGTGCCCAAAGAAAGGTTAGAAATATTTATAAATAACTTTGTTTGTGCAAATGTTAAAAATTCAAAAATTGAAATAGAAAAAATTGATGATACTAGCTTTCCAACTGAAAAAGAATTTGAAATAATGATATATGTTGAAGATTTATACGAAAATGAAAAAATTAAAAATCTTAAAAAAGCACTTAGAAATGAAACAGAGATTAGAAACAAATATGGTAATAATATCACTGCCAAAGATGAGCTATCTGCAACAACTGAAAAAGAACTTTTAAAAAATGAACAAAATAAAAAAGTTAGCAAAGAAGCAGTTAAAAAAATTATATAATAAACGTATTTTATGATTCTGAAACAAACTGTATAATATATACACCAGAAGCCGCCTTTTTCACGGGAGAAGAAATAAAATAAAAAAATAGGGGCTATAAAAATAGCTCCTATTTTTTTAAGTTAATTTAACCTAGTATTAAAGAAATATGGTGTATCATTAATATTTGTGAAAAATCCCTCCACTCCGTTAGTAATGATAGGCGTATTTGGGTGGAATAAAAATACCATAGGCGATTCATATACTAAAATTTCAGTGATTTGCCTATATAAATATGCCCGTCTATTGCTATCTGTGCTCTGTCTTGCTTCTTCTAAAAGCTCATCTACAAGAGGGTTACTATAAAACATTCTATTAGTTGCCCCTATTTCCGATGAATGGAATAATGGGAATATACCATAGTCTGCATCCCCTGTTATTGTAGTCCAACTCATTATAAATATTTCGTGTACACCTGCTGCTGTGTTTGCTAAATAAGTTGCAAGCTCAGCAGCTTCAATAGTTACATCTATATTTAACTGAGAAAGTTTAGCTTGTATAAGTTCTGCAGTCATCGCTAATACAGGGTTTCCTGTTGCTAAGCTTATAGTAGTGCTAAAACCATCTGCAAAGCCTGCTTCGGCTAAGAGCTCTCTAGCTAGCTCTAAATCATAAGGCAGCTGTTCCACTTCTGCTGGAGCATAAGCTACATTGCCAACACGCACAGGGCCAACGGCGATTTGCCCTATACCCTCTTGAACACCATTTAAAATATCTTCTTTGTTAATTGCCATTGATATAGCTCTTCTTACACGTGCATCTGAAAGAGGCCCCTCTGTAGACACATTAAAGCCCATATAAGTAAGCCCTGTGCTAGGCTGTAACACTATATAAACATTTGGTGAATTTTGAAGCTCATTTACATAAGTAGCAACGCCTCTCAACACATTTGCTTCGCCAGATTGAACCATAGCAAGTCTCGTTGAAGAACTAGGCACAGCTTGGAAAATTAAATCGTGATAAGGAACACTTCGCCAATGATTTTCATTAGGAACTAGACGTACGTATTCGCCGTCTACTCTATAGCTGAAAATAAAAGGCCCTGTTCCAATAGGGTTTTCTGAAACTGTTCTCTCTCCTCTTTCTTCTTCATCTATAGCTGCAGGGGAAACGATAGAAGCCCCCCTATGTACTAAGTGAGATAAGAATGGAGTAAATGGGAATTCTAAAATAATATGAACAGTATAATCGTCCACAATTTCTATAGTATCTATCATATCTAATATGAATGCCGCTGGCGAAGCGTTTGCAGGGTCTAAAAGCCTATCTAATGAACGCTTAACAGCATATGCATTAAAAGGTGTCCCATCATGAAAATATACCCCTTGTCTAAGAATAAATTCATAAACTAATAAATCTTCATCTATAATCTCTACACTTTCTGCAAGCAAGGGTTCTAGCTCGCCTGTGTATGGGCTAAACCAAATAAGTCTTTCAAAAATTTGTGTTGCAACGTCTGTAGTGGCTGCATGGTTAACTGTTATAGTGTCTAATGTTGGCGGGTCTGCAGCGGTTACCCATACTATTGCTTCGTTTGTACCATTGTAGTTTACAGTGGCTGGCATATAACCATTTTCTGTTTCTCCATTCATAGCAGCTCCACAAGAAGCTAGTGTAACTGCGAACGCAAATGCACCTAAAAGGCTCAAAGTTTTTTTCATTTCTTTTAAATTGTCCTCCTCAATTTTAAATAGGCTTGATTAAGCACCTTACACATTATATTACAAGTGCACGCTGTATGTCAATCCTTTTTTTGAAATGCCCAAGTATTTCTATTATTAAAACGTTTAGTAGCTAGTATTTTGAAAAGCAATCAATTAATTTTCATGAAATGCCTAATAACTACAACATATTAGAGACACTACTCTGCTATTCTTGAAAATTAAGATTGACTATTTCGTAAAAATATTGTAAAATATTTTATGGAAGAAAAATTTATTATATTTTAGGAGACCTTATGATTGATGAAAAAGGAAAGCTATTTGGCAAAGTTAGCCTTATAGATATTTTCGTGTTAGTAACTGTTTCTTTAATAGTGGCTTTTGGTGTGTTTGCCTTTGGTGGGCAAGGTATAAGCCCTTTTCAAGACCCTATACCTATTGAAATTTCATTTTTAATAGAAAATTTAGAAACTTTCACTGCCGATAGCGTTTTTATTGGAGACCCTGTTTTTGACCACCACACAGGTGCCAGCTTTGGCGAAATAATAAACATAGATAGAACGCCAACTGTTGAATACCACCCAAATGCTTTTGGGCAAATAGTTGCAAGCAATTTACCAGACCACTATAGATTAGAGATAACTACCAGATTTTACGGGCACAACTGGCGAAATGGCATTTGGGTAAACGGGCAAACTTTTTTTGTAGGCGAAACGATAGTTATACAAGCAGGCGACACAAACATATTTACAAACATTTCAAATTTATTATATTAATTATTTTTGTGAGATAAAATAAGTTTAGACAAGGAACGGAATACGGAAACGAGGTATTTTACTACAATAAAACGAGCATAAGCAAACTTAAAAACGCACTTGACGCAATATTATTTATTATCCACACAAAACAAAGGAGATTAAAAACATGTTTAAACAAGGCAAAATATTTGGAATTAATTTATTAGATTTATTAATAATTTTAGGCATTATAGGAGCCGCAATATTTTTACTTACAAGGCAAGATAATTTAATAGCACCAACAGAGCCACAAACTTTTAGAATAAGCTTTTTTCAACCTATTATAGACCCTTTTGTCGTTGAACCTATAAACATAGGCGATAATGTTGAACAACACGGGACAAGCTTGAATTTTGGAACTGTGGTAGCTATTGAAACTGGCATAGGCTATGAATGGAACCCAAATGCAGAGGGCGTTTTAACAGCAAGCAGAGCCGGTGAAGACCTTTCCTTATGGCTCACCTCAGAAGTAACACTTCCTGCAGGCTCTCACAACAACGGAATAATGATACATGGAAACCGCTTTGCTGTTGGGCAAACTGTAACTATTAGAGCAGGAGACAGCGTTTTACACCTTAGAATTTCTGGTATAGAGGAAGCATAATGAACAGCGTATTAGTAAACTTTGTTTTGAAAATTTTCATAGCTCTAAACAATTGGTATGAACATAGCCTTACTCACAAAGTAATGAAAGCTATATTTGGAATATTTAAAACTAGCGTAATATGGAACTTTATAGCTGCAGAAAGAAACTACTGGAATAGCAGAGTTTTAAATTTTTTAAGCTTTAAATGGCTGAAACCCATATTTATGTTTTTTGACAAACTACTCAAAACGAGCTTTTTATTTAAAATAGCATTAGGTGTTGTAGAATATTCAAAAACAGTTATTTTAAACTCAACCCCTATTAAACTTTTATTTTGGTTTATAGACAGCAATAGTAGTGATACATTTAAAGCTGCAACTAGCATTTTAGGGTTAAGTAGTTTTGTAGTTTTCATGTCTATAGTGCCTCACGAATTTTGGAGCAACTTTTTTATATTAGGGGGTGCTATACTTTTAGGCTCAATTTTCATTTTTCAAATTTTTACAGAAAAAATTAAATTTGAGCGTGAATTTATAACACCTAGCTTAGTTTTATTTACATTTTTCGCTATTATAAGTTTATTTACCGGCTTTGGCGGCGGTGATAGCTTTCGAGTAGGAAGCATAATGTTTGCAAGCATTGCTATTAGCATAATTACTACTTATACATTAAACAGCATTAAGAAATTTAGAATTTTTATAGGATTTATTTTAATTGCTCTAGTTTTAACAGCTCTTTATGGTATTTTTCAATTTGTAACTGGTATAGAAATAAGGCTAGATTTTATAGACCTTGAAGCAAACCCAGATATGGCAGGCAGATTATTTTCAACAATGGGAAACCCAAATAACTATGCAAAGTTTATAACTATGTTTTTACCTTTTATAGCTACTTTATTTTTTATCATTAAAGGAACTTTTAAAAAACTTTTGCTTTTAGCGGCTTTAGGCTTAATAATAGCAGCACTTCTTTTAACTTTATCCCGTGCTTCATACTTAGCCATTGCGGGAAGTGTTGGTGTTTTCGTATTAGTTTTAAAACCTAGACTTGTGCCTGTAGCCTTGGGTATCGGGCTTTTAAGTGTACCTTTTTGGCCAGATTTCATTATGGCGAGATTATCAACATTAGGAACAGACAGCTCTAGCATTTTTAGAATGTGGATATGGGAAGGCTCGCTTAGAATGCTTGAGCACTATTTTATAACAGGAGTTGGAATGGGACCTTCGGCTTTTAGGTCTATATACCTTGAATATTCACACGAACTAGCCGGAAGTGCTATGCATTCACACAATGTATTTTTAAATGTTTGGCTTGAACTTGGTATAGGCGGTTTTCTAGCAATTATAGCATACAATTTTTCAGCTATTAAAAAATTAATAATAACATTTTTCGGGATATCTCAAAAAGAGACTATAGAGAATGAAAACACTAAGCAAAAGGTTGATAAATCAAATTTTGAAACCTCGCAAGCGGCGGAGCTTAAACTATATATTGCAGCCGCCTTAAGCTCTATTACAGCATTTCTAGCTTTTGCTATGGTAGAACACGTTTGGTTTTACCCTAGAACTATGCTAACTTACTTTATAATGATGGGCATGATTTTTGCACTAATTAGAATTGAGCATCTTTTTAAAAACTGCTAAGTTTTTAAAATGTGCGTTAAATAGAGAAAATATAATTACTAACGAGGATTAATAAAATTGGATATAAATAAGAAAAAAGTCGCACCGCAATCGGTGTTACACTTAATTTCTGGCGGTGATAAAGGAGGGGCAAAGACGCACGTTTTTACCCTTTTAACTGCTTTAAGTGAAGAAATAGACGTTACTGTTGCGTGCTTTATGGAAGGTGTTTTTTATAATGAAGTTAAAAATTTACCAATAAAATCTATACTTCTCAAACAAAAATTTAGAAACGATTTAACAATTATTAACCCTTTAGTTTCACACATAAAAAAAGAAAATTACGACATTATCCACGCACATGGTGCAAGAGCTAATTTTATAGCTATGTTTTTGAGACCTTTTATAGACAAACCTATAGTTACTACAATCCATAGCGATTATAACTTAGATTTCACCGAAAATATTTATAAAAAATACGTATACACTTCGCTTAATAAAGTGTCGCTTAGCTTTGCGGATTACTATATTGCAGTTTCAAATAATTTTAAACAAATGTTAGTGGAAAGAAACTATGAATCTAACAAAATTTTCACTGTTTATAACACAATAGATTTTGAACAAAAACCAGAAATAGAAAATGAGCAAAACTTTTTTAAAACTTTCCCGCATACGGTAAGAGAAAAAATTAAAAAAGAAACATCTGCCTCAACACCGCCAAATACTGTAGGTATAATCGGTAGATTTGATAAAGTTAAAGGGCACGAAATATTTATTAAAGCGGCGGCAATAGTTTTAAAATATGAACCAAATACAATTTTCCTTTTAGCAGGCGAAGGACCAGAAGAACAAAATTTAAAGAAACTTGCAAAAAATTTAAATATTGAAAAAAATATAATTTTTCTAGGGTTTGTTGAAGACATTTTCAGTTTTATAAATGTTATAAATATTAACGTGTTGACTAGTTATTCAGAAAGCTTTCCATATGTTTTATTAGAGGGTGCATTACTTAAAAAACCGACTATTAGCACAGCAGTTGGCGGGGTTACTGACTTAATTAAAGAAAATAAAACAGGAATGCTCGCAAACCCTGGAGATTATAAACAAATAGCTAAAAAAATTATAGCTTTAATTAAAAATAAGCCGCACGCTGAAAAACTAGGAAAAAATCTTTTTGAACACGCAAGCAAAAACTTTTCTAAAGAAAGCATGAAGCGAAGACATATAGAAATTTACGAAGAAATATTAAATGATAAGTTTGATATAGTCCTTTCTGGCTACTATGGCTTTGATAATAGCGGAGATGATGCTCTTCTAAAAGCAGTAATCGAAACTATAAGAAAATATAAACCAGATGTACGTATATTAGTGCTTTCTAAACAGCCTAAGCAAACGATGGAAGAACATAATGTGAAAGCTATAAACCGTTATGATTATGTGTCTATCTCTAAATATTTTAAAGCTTCAAAACTATTTATTTACGGCGGGGGCAGTCTAATACAAGATGCAACTAGCACAAAATCCCTATTTTATTATACGTTTCTTTTAAAGCTAGCGAAAAGAAGTGGTATGAAACTAATGGTTTATGGAAACGGCATAGGACCTATAAATAAAATAACTAACATTAAGAGAGCAAAAGAAGCTTTAGCACTTTGTGATTATATATCTTTGCGTGAAGATGGCTCTTATAAAGAAATTAAGGCATTAGGAATAAATACAGACAAAGTAACTTTAACTGTTGACCCTGCTTTTGCACTAGAGCCTGGGGAAACAAAATTTAGAGCTAAAAAAGAATTTTTTATAGTTTCTTGTAGAAACTGGAAAGATAATGACCCTTATTTAGCAGATAAAATAGCACATGTAGTGCTTGAAAAGAGCATAGAATACGACCTTGAACCTATATATATGCCAATGCATGAAAATGATAAAGAAATTTTAGAAAGAATAATGAGAAAAGCAAAAGTGCGTGGTAGAATGTTGGAAGTGAAAAGTGTTTCTGAAATGATAGCTATTATTAAAGAAGCAAGGTTTGTATTATCTATGAGACTGCACACATTAGTTTATGCTATAAGCACAAACACTCCAGTTATAGGCATTTCTTACGACCCTAAAGTAGACTATTTTATAAAATATGCTGGGCAAAAGTTTTGCTTAGATGCAGGAAATTTAAATTTTAGAAAGCTAGAAAGAGTAATTGACTACATTGAAAAAAATTATGAAGAGCTTAAGCAAGACATAGAGAAAAATAGTAAAAGGCTAAAAAGTTTGAGCGAAAATGATGCGAAAGCAGCAATAGAATTGCTTAAAAATAAATAAAAGCGGGGTAATCTATGAAAAGGCTATATAAAAATATTGATTTGCGTTCCGATACGGTTACAATGCCAACAGAAGAAATGAGAAAAGCAATGGCAGAAGCTGAAGTTGGAGACGATGTTTATAAAAACGACCCAACTGTAACAAAACTAGAAAAATTAGCTGCAAATATTGTAGGAAAAGAAGCTGCACTTTTCACACCTTCTGGAACTATGGCAAACCAACTAGCAATAATGACTCATACGACCCGGGGACAAGAAATTATTTTAGGTTTTCATTCACACATTGCCGAAAACGAAGTTGGAGGGGCGGCGATTATCTCCCAAGTAAACTTTAAAACGATAGATAATACTAATCAATTTATCTCAGCAAAAGAAGTGAAAGAAAGAATAAGAGAAGATAATATTCATTACCCAGAAACAGGGCTTATATGCCTTGAAAATGCCTTAGGAAACGGCATGGTTTTACCACTTGAAAATATGAAAGAAATTTATGAAACTGCAAAAGAGAAAAAAATACCTGTTCATTTAGATGGTGCACGAATATTTAACGCCGCTTTATATTTAGGAGTGGAAGCAAAAGAACTAGCAAAATATACAGACTCTTTAATGTTTTGTGTTTCTAAAGGTTTATCTGCTCCTATAGGCTCTCTTTTATGCGGCTCTGCTGAATTTATAGAAAAAGCAAGAAAAAATAGAAAGCTGCTAGGCGGCGGAATGAGGCAAGCAGGTGTAATAGCGGCTGCAGGAATAATTGCATTAGAAACTATGATAAACCGTTTAGGAGAAGACCACTTAAATGCAAAAATATTAGCAAAAGGGTTAAAAGATTTAGGATTTAAAGTTGATTTAGAAAATGTGCACATAAACATGGTGTTTTTTGAAACAGAAGAAAACTTTGAACAAGATAAGTTTAAAAGTTATATGATAGAAAATGGCGTTGTAGTTAGTGGTGCTTATTCTGGCAACATAAACCGTTTTGTAACACATTCAGGAATTACTAGAGAAGATGTAGAAACTGTTTTAAAATTGATTGAAAAATTTGATAGAAAATAAAAATTATGCCTAGCGGGTGGCACAATCTGCATGCAGTGGCAAAACTGGGGGTGAGGGCTTTTGTCAAGGGTAAATTTTTTATTCCTGCAAAAAGTTTAAGGAAACATTGAATTTACAAGAAAAAATAACATACGAAAGTAATATTTATAAGCCCTTTACTTTAAAAAGTTTTTGTAGTATAATAATTAATATCACAGCAATAGAAAAAGAGGTAATCAACCATGCAAGAAAAACCATTATTAAAACCCAAAATAGACTTAGTTTTCAAAACTATTTTTGGTAATGAACTGAATAAAGAAATATTAGAAAGTTTTTTAAAGGCAGTTTTAAGCATACCTAGTGAAGATAAAATAAATATAGCTATTCTTGACCCAAGTACAAAATCTGAAAAAGAAAATGATAAAACTGCAATTATTGATGTTCGAGTTGAAACAAATGGTGAAATAATTAATGTTGAAATACAGTTAGACAAAGACCCATCTATGGAGGATAGAATTGTATATGGCATATCAAAAACCGTAACAAATCAAAAATTTAAGGGTGATAATTATAAGCTTAAAAAGGTAGTAGCAATAGTAATAACAGGCTATAAATTAATAGAAACACACGAGTATTACCATGATATATTTAACTATCATAGCGAAAAAACAGGGCATACATTTTCAAAATCAACAGAGATACACACATTAGAATTAAAAAAGCTACCAGATATAGATGATGGTACAATGTTATGGAACTGGATAAAATTTATAAAATCTGAGGAAAGGAGCGACTTTGAGATGTTAGCACAAAAAAATGAAGTAGTAAGTAAAGCAGTAACAATATTAAAAGAAATAAGCCAAGATGAAAAGCTAAGGCAACAGGCTTACAATAGAGAGATGGCACAATTGAGAGAAAGAGCAATGGTTATTGAGGCTAAAAAAGAAGCTAAGGCAGAGGGTGAACTTAAAAAAGCTAAGGAAACAACTATTGAACTGCTTAAAATGGGTTTAGATATAGACATGATAGCAAAAGCAGTTAAAATGCCTGTTGAATGGGTTCAAGATTTAAAGAACGAACTTAATATTAAAAATTAGTTTTGATATTTTAATATCCTTGTTTAAAGAAACACATAAAAAAGG
>WRFW01000193.1 GCA_009787435.1 Defluviitaleaceae bacterium | reverse complement strand
TTAACTATTAATACCAAAGGCATTTTTAATATGTTCTATATGATATTTATTGCCCTCTTTTAAGATTTGGATTACATCAAAACGGGTAGCTTTTTCTATGCCATTTAAATAAATTTGGGCAGTTTTTATTATTTTAGTTTGTTTCTTTTTGTTTACATATTCACTAGGTGTGCCATACGCTATGCTAATTCTAAGTTTAACTTCTATAAAAATTATGTATTCTTCAAAATTTGCTATTAAGTCTATCTCGCCTACTTTCTTTTTATAGTTTCTCTCTAAAATTTCATAGCCTCGGCTTTCTAAAAATTTTTCTGCTATATATTCTCCAACTTTACCATTTTTTTGGTAAGCCATTTTACTTATTTATTTTTGCCGTTTGATGGGAAAAAGAAGTAAGGAATTATGCAAAATATAATAAGTGCTATATTAGTTAATGAAATTATACTAGCACCCGGTGAAGACACATTAGGATATTGTATATTATGAAGCAGTTGGTATATGCCAGAGCCTAAAGAAAAGGTTAATACGGCTGCTAAAAATAAGAAAAATGTGAAAAGTTCTTTTTTATCTTTGCTTTTAATAAATTCTACAAACTGCATACCAACAAACATAGCACTTCCTGTTGCCATTGATGTGTTTATATCTAAATGGTATAGTTTTCTGAAAAATCTTAAAGTAGCACCGGATGAAAAACCAAGAATAAAAATTGAAATAATCGGTGGCACATTGTATTGAAGCAGTATAGGGTATAACGCTATTGGAGCTGCAAAAAGTGTCCAATCATAGTAAAATTGTATACGTTTGTTATCTTTAAAAATATCTTTTGTGAGAAGCCCTATTGCAGAACCAGTAGCAAAGCCTATAAATAAGGAGATTCTTTGGAAAAATGAAATCCATTCACCATATCCCATAGCGGCTTGTGTAAAGTCCATTCCAAGCCACACTATGTTTCCCGATTGGGCTGTAATCATTGTCGTTATGTCTACCGTGCGGAGTGCCAGGGCGTTTAAATAACCCATTATAAATATAGTTGCAAGGGTAAGAAATGCAACTTTGTGGGTTGCCCATTTATTTGTTTCAGAAGCGGTTATCATATATTTTCCTCCTTTATTTTAAAAATTTTTTGGATTTTTTCTTAAATGTATCTATATTTATCTAGGGATTGACTAGATAGTTTTGTAGAGTTTTTTAATCTTTAAAAAGGGCAAGCATTTAGCCTGCCCTTTTCAATTTTCTTTATTGCTATCTATTTTAATCTAAGGTTTTCAAAAATACTTGAAAAGTTTTAAATACTACCCAAAGGTTTATAAAAATAAGTTCTTTTATAGGTAATTAGCTTAGGAAAGTTACTTTTCCAGTTGCGATATCATATTCTGCACCAACTACTAATGCATTTATTTCTTTTATAACTGGGTTGTTTTTTAAAGTTTCAACTTGAGCTTTAACGTTAACAGCAACAGCTTCTTCAGGAGTTGCAACATTTTCTATGTTTATTCTTATGTTATCTAAAACTGTTTGTAAGTTGCTTGATAAACCAGTAGCCTTAGAGTGAGAAGTAAATACAGCACCACAAGCACTGTGCCCAACTACTACTACTAATGGTGCACCTAAGTGCTTTGTAGCAAACTCTATAGATCCTAAAGCTTCAACGTTGTCAGCAGTGTTTCCAGCGTTACGAACTATAAAAATATCGCCAATTTTTTGGTCAAAATATAGCTCTGGTGCTACTCTTGAATCTGCACAAGTAAGTATTGCTGCAAATGGCTTTTGCCCACCAGCAGTTATTTTTATGTCTTCTGAGTTTGTGTCTCTAGGAATTGTGTTTCCAGAAACAAACCTTTCATTTCCCTCTTTAAGGAAATTAAGAGCTACTTGCGGGTCTTTAATTTGCTCATCTGGAGCGTGTAATTTTGCACTCATATTTAGAGTCCTCCTAATAAATAAAATTTGTAATTCTATTATACCAAATCACCAAAAAGTTGTAAAGCGTTTTTTGATAATGTCTAAAAGTTCCTATTGCTGCAGGTGGTTAATTAACCCCTAAAATTTTTATAGCACGGGCTTTTTTATACTCGTATTCTCTTAGAGGTTTATCTAATGCATCTTTACTGTTTGTTGCTATTAAAATACATGGCCAGCTTGAAGTAATAAAAAGAGAGTGAGAAAATTTTACTCCGTCAAAGCTTAGTTGTATTATATCTCCTTTTTCTATTTTTGAAGCACCATTTGTGTGCTTGTCAATATGTAGTTCTTTGCCATATGGGCCTTTCTCTTTGTTTGTCGTTAAAAATTTATGTAAATAGTTAACACTAGTCCAGGCGGCAGCTCTATTTGTTTGATTTGTATAATACCACCCTGTATCTTTTGTGAAGTTCATCGTTCCGGCACCTGCATATATGCATTGTGAAATAAAATTTGTGCAATTACCGCCTATATTATCAAAATTATAAAATTTAGGGTTTCTTGAAAGTGCCCATTTTCTTGCGTAATTAACTGCTTCTTCTCTATTATACATAAGGAACACCTCATAATTAAGTAAATTTATATATCTTATTTTTATTATATGCAAAAATTGCGATGAAAAGTTCTTGTAATTTTTATAGTTTATGATGTATAATTATTTCATGGAAAATTTAGCGAACCAATTAGAAAGAATAGATAGCAAAGCGAATAGCATAATTTCTTCAATAGAAAGAGATATTCAAAAAAAATCTAGCCTTTTAGAAGCGAAGCTTCAAAATGAAAAAAGAACTATTTTAGAAACTCAAAAGAGAGCACACGCCGAGCTTCAAAAAGAAGTTTATACTGAGCTTCAAAAAGAGCTGAAAGAACTAGAAAAGCTTTACAATGAAAAGAGAAGAGAGATTCAAAATTTTGATATTGAAAATATAACTAGCGAGCTTTTTAAAAGTATTCTTGAAAACAATTGAGTGCCTCTAAAAATTGTTAAGTTTTTAGAAAGGCACGTTAAAGATATCCCGTTCTTTGGGCTTTTCAAGGGTGAGCTAAAAACGACCAAAGGGAGTTTTAGATATAGCTAATTTATAGAACTTTATCTAATACAAATTTGGAGAAAGGAATGCTTGGGTATTTTTAAAATTATTGATATATGCTTGAAAATGTAAAGAAACTTATCTTTTTACAAAAAAAATTCTACGATTGTCCCTCATCGCAAGTTTGTTTTAAAAAATAGCCGAAATAAATAAAAAATGAATTACAGAGCATTAAACACAAAAATAGCAAGTTTAAATTTTGAGAAGAAAAATAAAGATATGATTTTTAATAGCTTAATTTATTTTCAGCCACGCCTAAAACCGTTTTTAAAAACTTACATAGAAGAAGATTTAAATGAGAGAATTAAACAGCTAGATAGCAGAAATAAATTTTTAAAAAAAATCATAGAAAAAGAAATAGCACTAAAAAATAGCCGCTATCACTATTTAATTACAAAATATTGTGATGTGGAACCAGATGATTTTTTAATAAATACTACTAGCGGTGGGGCTAATTTAAAAAAGTTTAGTTCATTAAGCTTAACTATTTATAATGAAAATACCGTAGAAGACCAATACTTTGAAAAAATTAATAAATTATACAAAATGGCTAAGCTTTTAAATCCAAATAGCTTAGCTCCACTAGCCTATTTTTTATGGAGGGCTTATGGTCGAGAAAATGAAGAAGATTACATTAGCATGCCATAAATTACATGAAGAAAATTTGACTAAGCTAATAAAGACATATCCTTTTCATATAGATGAAAACATAGAGATTAAAAAGCTTTTTACAAATTTTATTTCTTTCAGTTCTTTCTTAAGTGAATATTACGCCGAAAATTTAGAAGAAGATTTGAAAAATGAGCCATACATATTAATTGAACTAGAAGAGCCTGAAAATGCACCAACTCTTCTTAAAAATAGTAAGTTTAGCACCCCTTTTGAATTTTTCACACACATTTATGGAACGCCCAATTATAAAGAGTTAGACCCAACTTCTATTCTTGCTATTTTTTATACTGTCCTTTTCGGTATAATGTTTGGTGATGTTGGGCAAGGCACGGTTATTATTGTTTTAGGCTTTTTTCATATTTATCACCCATTAGGGCAAATAGCAGTTCGTATAGGCATTTCTAGCATATTTTTTGGACTAGCTTTTGGAAGCGTTTTTGGTTTTCATATGTGGAATAGTGTTATAGAAGCTAATTCTCTTTTAATTGCTTCGGCTTTTTTGGGAGTTTTAATTTATTTTTTTGGTATTTTTCTGAACATATATAATAATAGAAGTTTAGAAGTTTTCAAACCTAAAGGCATATTTTTAAGTATAAAAAGTATTTTAACTTTTGCAACTTCAAGTTTGAGTTTTATAAGGGTTGGTGCTTTTGTGCTCAGCCATAGTGCTATAATGGCTTTTGTTTCGCATTTGCCTAATATTGCTCTTATAGCTATTGGGAATGTAGTAATTATGGGTATTGAAATTTTAGTTGTTGGAATACAAGCTTTAAGGCTATGCTATTATGAACTCTTTAGCCGTTTTTATAAAGCCAATGGAATAAAATTTAAAACATGGAGCGAAAACATATGATAATAATATTGCTACTCACTTTTGTTACTATCCTCTTTCCCTTTATAGTCTACTATTTTAATAAGACTACAAAAGTTTTCAAAAATACTTTGATAGTTAATTTAACTAGTTTCGCTTTCGTGTTAACTTATAGTATAATTTTTATAACGACTAATGTTTATGCAAACACAGAAATAACTAGTGAAGAGCGTGGAATGGCATTTTTAGCAGCAGCATTAGTAACGGGAATGTGTACAATAGGGACAGGCATTGCAACTGGGCAGGCAGCTTCAGCGGCTTTGGGTGCTATTTCAGAAAATGAGGGGCTTATGGGTAAAGCTTTAATATTTGTTGCTCTTGCAGAGGGAATAGCCATTTATGGTCTCTTAATTTCTTTCACTATATTGGGCAGGGTATAAAAAGTTTATAAAATTATTAATTATTAAGAAAGGCTTTTATTAATGAATTTAAAAGAAGTGGAGATTTTCGCATTAGAACAAGCAAGAAAGATGAAAAATGAAAATATTCAAAAAATGCAAATTGAACTTAAAGAAGAAGTAAAAATTAAGACAGAAAAAATGCGGCAAGCTTCTATTAAATTTTTAAAGCGTGAAAAGCTTCGCTTGATAAAGGAAAAAAATAAAATTCTTTATGAGCGTGAAGAAGAGTTTAAAAAAGAGCTTAAAAAAATAATTGGGTACCTCTAAAAACGACCAAAGGTAGTTTTTGGCTTACCAATATAGCCCTAAAAAAGGGCTATATTTAATGCACTATTATAAAAAATTAAAGCTTTTTATAGGTATTCAATTTAAAAAAATTACAAAGGAATTTACTGAGTTCACTATGATTGAAGCTGGAAAAATAGTTAAAATTTCTAAAATAATAACTGTTCAAACAAATTTAAATGTATCAATAGGGGATATAGTTTATATTAAAGCCTTTCCTGCAATAGATGGGACGAGCATGGGAGTAATAACAGCCATTTCAAATGGCTTTTTTGACTTTAGACCTTTTTTTGATATTACCGGTTTATACTTTGGTAAACCTGTATACACTTTAGGCGAACAATTTAAAATTACAATAGGGGATAATATTTTAGGAAATATTTTAGATGGCTTTGGCAATAGCTTAATAGGAAAAGACATAGACGGTGATAAATATGAAATTTACACAAAAAATAATACTCAATTAAAAGAGCCTACAGAGCAATTAATAACAGGGCAGCGGGTGATAGATAGCTTTTTCCCAATTTATAAAGGAGAATCTACAGCGATACCAGGTGGCTTTGGCACTGGTAAAACACAGCTTTTGCATCAAATAGCTAAAAATAGCAATGTTGATATAGTTGTGTATATCGGTTGCGGTGAGCGTGGAAATGAGATAGCCGCCCTCGCTGAAAATTTCACAAAGTTAGATATAATGAAAAAAACGACTATAGTTGCTACAACTTCAGATGATATAGTAACCCTCCGCGAACAAGGAATATATATAGGCTTAAAGATTGCTGAATATTTTTCTGAACATAGAGATGTGTTAGTAATAATAGATTCTTTATCACGATTTGCAGAAGCTTTAAGAGAGCTGATGGGAAATGAAATACCAGTTGAAGAGGGGTATCCTTCTTATTTAGAAGCTAGGCTTTGCGATGTTTTAGAGCGTTCATTTGCAAGCGAAAAAGGCAGTTTAAGTATAGTTGCTTCTATATCGCCGCAAGGTTCAGACACAGAAGATTATGTTACAGGGATTATAAAAAATATAGCTCCAAACCTTATAGAATTAGATAAAAATCTAGCATATGCTAGGCATTTTCCAGCAGTGAACTATTTGAAAAGCTATAGTAAAAATTCAAAGAAAAATGCAGTTTTAGATATTTTACAAAAAGAAGAAGAAGTGTTGGAAATTGTAAGCTTAATTGGTAAAGAAGTTTTGCATGATAATATGAAGTTAGTTTTAAAAATGGCTGAAGCTATTAAACAAGGTTTCTTACAGCAAAATTTATACCATATTTATGATTCATTTTCACCTTTACACTTTCAAAAGCTCTTTCTTAACTACATAATTTTAGTTTATACTAAAGCACTTGAGTTAATTGAGAGAGAAATACCGATAAGAATTTTAGAAGAAGAGGGCTTTTTTAAAGAGGTTTACTGTATAAAGGAAAGTCCGCCAGAAGATTTTTTAGAACATAAGTCAAAAATTAAAAAAATCTATAGAAGCGTTTTAGAAAAATATGAAGAATAAGTTTAATCATTTACTTAGCTGCTCATGAATAAAAAGTGGTGGCTAAATTCATTTGTTAGCTAATGTAACTTTAGTTTATAGGGGTAAAATTTATGAAGATTAATAGAAATACAGTAATCTTAGAATACGAAGAAAGCCTAAAAATAAATGAGCTTATAACGCTTGAAAACGGTATAAAAGGTAGAATTATAGAGCTTTCTGGCACTGAAGCAACTATTTATGTTGAAAATAATAAAGGGTTAAATAAAGATTTAAAAATTTTAAAAGCTGGTCTCATTAAAAGCTTACCAAAAATAAGCCCTTTAGAAAGAATACCGCCAAATGAAATAATACATACAGGAATATCTGCAATAGATGTTCTTTTAACGCTCGTTAAAGGGCAGAAACTGCCTATATTTACACCTGCTGGCATAAATATAAATGAATTTATTTATCAATTAGTAAGGCAGTGTAGCATATCAAATATAGTTTTTATAGGGCTTGGAATAACTAAAATGGATGCACTTTTTTTTAAGCAAAATTTAAGAACTGCCCGCCTTTTTATAAACAAAGCTTATGATAGCACGTTTGAAAGGCTTTTACTGCCAAATATAGCTTTAGAAGAAGCAGAAAAAATGAGTGAAAAAGAAGATGTGTTAGTAATTATAAAAGATATGGCTAACTATTGTAACAGTTTAAGGGAATTTTCATTAGAAAATAATGAACTTCCGAGCAGAAAAGGCTACCCAAGCTATATGTATAGCGATTTAGCTAAAATTTATGAAAGAGCAGGCACTTTTTTAAATAGAAAGGGCAGTTTAACTTTAATTCCTATAGTAACCCTCCCAAAAGATGATATAGCCCACCCAATACCAGATTTAACAGGCTTCATAACAGAGGGGCAAATTGTTTTAAAGAAAGAATTACAATATCCTTTTATAGACCCGCTTCCCTCGCTTTCAAGGCTAATGAAAGATGTTATAAAAAAAGAACATGCCGAAATATCAAATAAGCTTTTCAGAGCATATAGCAAAGTTTCCAGTATACGTGATTTAGTGTATATAGTTGGTGAGGAATCTATTACGGAAGAAGATAAAGCATATTTAAAATTTGGGGAAAGATTTGAAAAAGAGTTTTTAAGCCAAGAAGAATTTGAAAATAGAACACTTAGGGAGTCGCTTAGCATAGCAAAAAAATTATTATCTTTGATATTATAATTCAAAAAATATTTATTTTGTTTAAGCATTGATAACTTCAAAACTATTTAAAACTTCCTAGTATTTATAAAAATGAGGAAATAAAAGTTAAAAAATTTTTAGCTTCGCTTTTAAGTATTAGCAGTATAAATTTAGCTAACCCAGTTTATCAAGCATTTAAGATATTTAATTAAGCCTTTTGCCTATGTGCTTAGAGGCTTTATATTTAGGTAAGCTTTTCATATTGCTTCTAATAGTTTGTACAAATTATAATAGAAATATTAAAATATTTTGGATTTATTTAGTTTTGAAAAAGAGATGGCTGCCCTATCTCTTGATAAAAATTAGGTGGTATATTACATATGAAACTAAAAAAAGCAAATCAAAGGCTAAAATTAATAAACAAAGCCGTGGAAACTTTAGAAAAAAAATTAAAATTTTTAATTGCCGAAAAAGCTAATTTTTCTTTAAACTTACCGCAAGGCATAGAAGTGGAAAATTTGAGTGTTAAATATAAAAGCTTAATGGGAATAGAGCTGCCTATCTATAATTTTATAAAGCCTAAAAGGCTTCCTCTTGGCATTAATGCACCAGAGCAAGCATATATAAAGCGTGAATGGCTTTTTAAACAACACGCCCAATATGCAAAGTATAAAACAAATGAGCATTGCTTAGAAATTTTAAATGAAGAATTGAAAAAATTACAAATTAAAATAAACGCTTTGAAAATATCTAGCAAGAAAGTTTCAGTTAATATAAAAATTATTGAAAATAAACTTGAAGAAGAGGGGTGTGAAGAATTAATAGTCAAAAAAATTGCTATAAATTAATTGAGCAGCTCTAAAAACCGATAAGTTTTTAGAAAGGTGTGTTAAAGATAGCTCTTTCTTTGGGCTTTTTAAGGGTGAATTAAAAACGACCAAAGGGAGTTTTTAGAGACATCCAATTTAGAAAGATTTTATTATTTTTAATTGTTGGTTAGTTAAATAGTTTTTATCCATTTTAATAAGCTTATATGGACATAGTTCATGTGTATAAATATTTTCATATTATAATCTAGTGCCTCTAAAACTGCCAAGTTTTTAGAAAAGTGCGTTAAAGATAGCCTTTCTTTAATCTATCACGGTTTATCTAAAAACGACCAAAGGGAGTTTTTAGAGATATCCAATTAAAAAATGAAAATAGGAGATATACATGAAAAATAAAATAACTACATTAGCGGCTTTAATGACTCTTAGAGAGTTAAAAGGGAATAGTACCCTTGGCAAGGCTAGCAGAAAATTATATGCAAAGGATAATAACAATTTTGATAATAATAGAAATTCTTCTTATTCACCTAATCCAAGTTTGCCAAATATGCCTGAAAGAATTCCAAATTTAAACCCAAACAGCCCTTTAATTCCTATGCAAAATTTAAATGGAGAAAATCACTATCCTTTTAAATTATTGCCTTTACCATACCTTGCAAACTCTTTAGAACCATATATAGACACTACTACTATGGAAATTCACCATGGAAAACACGTTTTAGAGTATGTTCAAAATTTAAATGCCGCTCTTAAAGATTACCCGGAATACCATAGCTGGTCTTTAGAAAAATTACTTTACAACGTTTCTAAACTTCCAAAAGACATACAGACGCCCGTTATAAACAATGGCGGTGGTGTTTTTAATCACAATTTATATTTTAACATATTAACGAAAGGCGGCAAATCTCTTAAGCAAGGAAGCCCTTTATCTATGGCTATTGATAGTAAATTTGGTTCTTTAAATAATTTAAAAGCTGAGCTTAAAGCCGCAGGTTTGGCACAGTTTGGCTCTGGCTGGTCTTGGTTAGTTTCTAATAAAAATGGTGATTTAAGCGTTATGCGAACTGCAAACCAAAACACTTTAATAGAAAAAAATTTAACGCCTGTACTTAATATAGATGTTTGGGAGCACGCCTACTATTTGCTTTACCAAAATTTACGCAAAGATTATATAGATAGCTTCTTTAAAGTTTTGAATTGGGAATCAGCTGAAAGAAATTATGCAAAATATAAAGAGATAGATTATTCTAAGTTATAGAATAATCTTTAAAAATCTATTTTAGTCTTTCTGCTCACTTAGTCTTTCTGCCCACCTTCTCGCATACCTCCACTCCCTCCATAGGTGGTTGAAAAAATATGTTTACTTTTTTGAAGAAGTGTGATATAATTTTTTTATCAAGATTTTTAATAATTAAAGAGGGAGATATATTTTAAATGAACAATTTTTTCAAAAAAACAGCAGCAACCTTAACTTTAACAGCAACTATATCAGCAACGGCTTTTGCAAATATACCTATTAGAAACACCTTTGAAGAGGGTGGGGCAACTGTAAATTGGTATGCTCCACAGTCAAGAATTACAATTTTAGCAGAGGGAGACACATTAGAGTTATTCGTTAATGATACACTAGCAATAGTAAACGGTAATGAAATTACGCTTCCAAACCCTATTTTTATTGAAAATGGTACTAGCTTTTTAACTAATGAATCTCTTCTTGCTGTATTAGAAGCCCTTTTAATTGAAGCTTCTGAAGAAAACAATGAAGATATAGAAGTTGTTTATGATGGTCCACGCCCAACAGGCTTTCTTCATAGAATAGAGCATGCAGGAAACACTGCTTATCTTTTCGGAACAGTTCATGCAGGGCCAAGCAATATGTTTCCACTTCATGGCATGGTATATGAAGCAATGCTTCGCTCAAATGTTTTTGCCACAGAAATAGATATGTTTCCTGAAATAACACCAGAACTAGTTGAAGCAATGCAAAATGCAATCTCACTTCCAAATAATCTTACAATTGCAGATATTTTTGATGAAGAATTATATGAAAGTTTTGTTTATAATGTTAAATCTTTTGGCTTAGAATATGAAATGTTTTATAGATTAAGCCCAACTTTTCTTCATTTTGAACTTTTAAGAACGGCTCTAGCAGAGGCACAAGATGTAGACTTTGGCTATGCCCAAAATAGTGTAGATGTATACGTTATAACGCACGCTTTAGAGCGTGATATTCCTGTGTTAGGCTTAGTTACTAATGAACAGCAGCTATCACACATTGCACAAGCTCCTATTGAAGTGTTTATTGCTACTGCTGAAATTATGGGCACTCTTGAAGAATTTGTTGCAGAACTTAGTGAGGGCGGTAGTTTAGAAATAGATTTTGCAACACCATATATAAATAATGATTATAATGCTATAAATCAATTATTTTTAGAAGATGGTACTTTAAATTTAGATGAAGCTTTAGTTCGCCACAATGCTAATGTTATATTAAACTTACGCTCTCGTGAGTTTGCACATTCTATTATAGAGCTTTTAGAAAGTTTTTCAGGGGATGAGGTTCTTTTCGTTGCAGTTGGTGCTAGCCATGTTGTGCGGGCTGGTTTAGTTTTAGATATTGAACTTAGAAATATAGTTGATTTTTTAATTGAAGAAGGTGTTTTAGTAGAGCCTTTATGGAATAATTAAATGAAAACTAGCCACTATTATTTAGAATTTTGAAACAGCATTTTGTATGCTTTCAATATTCTTTAATAGTGGCTTGTTTCGTATAAAGGATAGGGAAATTTAACATGAAATTATATACAAAAACAGGAGACAAAGGAACAACAAGCCTTTATGGCGGCAGCCGTGTTCCAAAAGATAATTTAAAAGTTTGGGCATATGGCACAGTTGATGAGTTAAACGTTTCACTTGGGCTCGTATATGCAAATTTAAAAGAAGAAGACGAGAGACGGGAACTTATAAAAAATTTACAAAAAAATTGCTTTATGATAGGAGCAGAACTTGCTTCAGATGAAAAAGGCTTAAAGATTTTGAAAGAAAGAGCTTCAGAAAAGCATATTGAAGAATTAGAAAGGCTTATAGATAGTTTTCAAGAAAAACTGCCAAAGTTTACTGAATTCACATACCCAGGGTATAATGTGCTTTCCGCAAACATACATTTAGCAAGGGTTACTTGCAGGCGTGCTGAAAGGTATGCAGTAAGTTTAGAGGGCTATGAAAATGTTAAAAAATATTTAAATAGACTTTCTGATTTGCTTTATATAATGGCAGAAATAGAAAGGTGAATTTAGTAATAATTGTTTAGGAGCTTGTATTTTTTAAGATTTATAAAAATTCTGCCAACAGCTTATTAGCTAAAATTGTATTGGCTAACTCAAAAAATAAAATCTTTAGGGGATTATAAAAAATGCTAGAAACTATGTTTTCATTGAAACGGTTTAGTAAAGAAGAAAAAAGTTGGATAATGTATGATTGGGCAAATTCAGTTTTTGCTACAATTATGGTTGCAGCAATCTTTCCTGTATTTTTTATGGTAATGGCAGGTGGCGAGGGC
>WRFW01000192.1 GCA_009787435.1 Defluviitaleaceae bacterium | reverse complement strand
GAAGCAAGATTTACATACGTTAGAGCTGTAGACCAGATTATGAATTATGCAAATGAAATAGTATGGCTTGAATATAGAGGCACTTCCAGCACCGGTATTCAAAATAGAATCTCTTCAGCATATATAGCTTATAATAATGCCTTAGAAGCTGTAAACTTAGATAGATACTTAGTTTTTAACAGCGGCAGGCTTTCTAACTATGAAAAAGAACAACGCTTTTTCTATATAGATAGAATTCTCGAAGATTTAGAAATATTTTATAACGAGTTATTTCTTCGCATTGGTGAACACGTATTATCTGGTGATTATTCACCAGCGTATGATTTATTAGTTGAATTAACCGCCATTTATGATTATTTATACAGTAGCATTACTAGTTTAATGTATATCTCAAATGAGTTTCACTATGAAGTGCAAAATCAAAATTCAGCACATATTAGATTTGTATATATGTTTGTTGCGGTTACTACTGCTGCTATAGTTATTTTCTTTATATTTATCGGCAGTTATCTTTCTTTTAATATAGCGAAGCCAATTTCTAAAATCTCCGATATTATAAGCTCTATTGCCAAAGGCAACTTAAATGTTGAAATTCCAGAGTATAGAAATGATGAGATAGGAACTTTAATTAGAGCTGCTGAAGATTTAAAAGAAGAGCTTGGAAACTTATTAGAAAATATTTTAAGCCTTAGAGAAGAAGTGATTATAAAAGGGAATGTGGACTATAGAATTCCAGAAAAATATTATTCATATGCTTATCATAGCGTAATATCTACTTTGAATGATTATAGTGAAAGCTTTTCATTAGATATTATGGAAATTTTAAATTTTGTTACTAGCATAGCAGAGGGTGATTTTAATTTTAGAGTTGAAAAAATGCCAGGTAAAAAAGTAGTTTTAACTATTTGCTTGCAATCTTTATTGAGCAATTTAAAAGACCTTTCAAAAGAGATTGAAAACCTTTCAAAAGGCGTAAAATCTAATATAGATTTAGAGATGTACTCTGGCGAGTGGAAAAATATAATGGCTAATATAAATGAACTAAAAAAGAGGGTTTAATTATAAGCCCTCTTTTTTAATTTAAGTTTAAGTTTTATTTTTTAATTAGCGTCTGCTAAAATTTCATTTGCTCTTTCTTGTGCATTTCTAAGTGCATCTTCAACGCTCATAAGCGATGGAACACCTATTTCAGGCACTGCTT
This sequence comes from Defluviitaleaceae bacterium, assembly GCA_009787435.1. Lineage (GTDB taxonomy): Bacteria > Bacillota > Clostridia > Lachnospirales > UBA5962 > WRFW01. The sequence goes on along the minus strand of WRFW01000192.1, from coordinate 10,705 downwards.
GTTGGAAATAGTGGTTCACTGCTTGGTTGTTTACAGCAGTCATTGCGAAAACACGTGCTAAATAAATTCCATAAGGTGCTTGTAAGCTTGCGGCAATGTGTGTTGGGTTTTCAGATACAAACTCTTGTCTTAAAGGTAAGTCGTTTGCACTGTAGCGAATAGGAATATATCCAGAATCATTTGCCCACTGTGCCGCAACTTCTGGGCGAAGCGAAAACTCTATGAATTCCCAAGCACCACGGATTTGCTCCGGAGTTGCATTGTTTACAGAAGAATCTATTATAGCTATATCATTACCTGCAAAAAGTGTAGCGTTTGAAGTGCCTGTACCTGGTGTTGGTGCAGTGCCCCAGTTAAAAGTTTCATTTACTGCATTAGTTACGTGTGGAAGCCCCGCTGAAGAGCCAATATACATAGTTACAGCACCAGAGCCAAAAACACCACTCATAAAGCCATCTGCACCAGCGCGGCGAGAATAGCCTACATCAATTAAATCATATATAAAGCCAAGAGCTTGTATACCCTCTGGGCTGTAAAATTGTGCTGTTACCGTAGCTTCGTCTACATAAACGCCGCCAAGCTGAGCAAGCTTGCCCACAAATTCAGACCAGAAAGCATTTTCCCAGCCCATACCGAAGCGGTTAATGCCATGGTCAGTTGTAGCTTCTGCAACATAGCGAATCTCTTCCCAAGTTGTTGGCACTTCTAATCCAAATTCATCTAACACATCTCTATTGTAAAATAAAACTCTAGTAGATATTCCGAAAGGAGAAGACCATATTACACCATCGTGTGTGTTACGCACGTCTAAGTGAACTATATCTGCTAGCTCTTCAGCTGTGAAAGCTTCGCTGAAAAATTCAGTAAGCGGAACTATGAATCCGTGCCCAATATAGTTTATTATACCACCCGGTGTAGACTGTGTTAAAAGTGGTGCAGTTCTAGCTGCAAATGCCGCAGTTAAAGAGTTGTTTAAGTCTGCATAGCTTCCTTGGTGTTGGTGATTAACGATTACATAAGGGTTTTGAGCGTGGAAAGCGTCAACCATGTTTTGAACAGCATCTGCATGCGGACCAGTCATAGCGTGCCAAAAGTCTATTGTTACTTGCTCTCTCGTTTCTGGCTCTGTAATAGGGTCTAATTCAGGCATTACACCTTCAACTTCTATGTTTTCAAAGCCTACTTCTGCCCCTTCGCCTGCTGGTTCATTTGCAGCTCCACAAGCCGCTAAAAATAATATTGCCGATGTTAATAATAATTTTTTCATTTTTTTTAAATACCTCGTTTAAATTTTTATTATACGTGTTACTTATATGTTTTGATTTTTTTTTAAACCACCTGCTTGGTTAAGTTACTTAGAAATAAGCAAGTTCTTTTAAATAAGTGATGCTTGTGCTGCCTTTTTCCTAGGCCTCACCTCCTTTAATGTGTTATGGTGTTTTAAAATTAAATTTATCTTCTTTAATCAACTAGTTTGCTTTTCATAGCTCATTTTTATATATGAGAACGATTTTAGCCACTGCTTTCCAATCGTTAGCAGATTAAAAATTTAGCTATTTATTTTTTATACTACATAATCCTAGCCTTTTAATCCAGAGCGAGAAGCCGCCGCAACAATATATTTTTGCATTATTAAATAAAGTACAAACATAGGCAGCACAGCTAAAACCGTTGCAGCCATTAAAAGGTCATATTGGCTTCCGGCTTCCCCTCTAAACATTGCAAGCCCAACAGGCACTGTTCGCATTTCGGTTATATTTGTAACTATTAAAGGCCATAAAAATGCATTCCAGCTTGAAATTGTCGTAAGCAGAGTAATAGTAATTAGAGCAGGCTTTGCTAGAGGAACCATTACATACCATAGAAATTTAAAATCACTGCACCCATCCACTTTGGCAGCATAAGAAAGCTGTATAGGAATGCCTAAGAAAAATTGGCGAAGCAAAAATATTGAAAAAACACTTGCAAGCCAAGGCACTATAAGTGCTTCAAATCTATCAACCCAGCCTAAATTAGCAATTGTTATAAAATTTGGGATTATTAAAATTTCATTTGGCACCATCATAGTTGCAAGCAAAATAGCAAATAGTATGTCTCTTCCCCAAAATTTCATTCTTGAAAATGCATAAGCTGCTAATATAGTAGTTATAAGCTCGCCTATTGTGCCTAGTATAGCAACTACAAAGCTATTAAAAAAGTATCTTCCAAAAGGGGCAACTTGCATTGCACGATAATAGTTGTTCCATTGGAAAGTAGATGGCCAAAAAACACGGGGGTTTATAGATAAGAGTTCATGGTTTGTCATAAAAGAGCTTATTATCATCCATAAGAAAGGTAATAGCATAAGAATGCTGCCTAGGCTAAGCAATATATATAGTGTTGTTTTTGAAAGCGGGCCTTGCCCTAGGGTTGTTTGGTCGCTCATTATTATTTTAAAGCTCCTTATTGTTATTATCTCACAAAATTATTTATAGCCCACTCTTTATTTAAAATTGATGGCTTAAATTACTCGTTAGCTATAAATAATTTTTTGATTTTACATAAAATGGTGGCATTTTTGTTATTTTATTTATAATGCACAAGTTTTTTGCCAACTGCCATTTGAACTAGCGTTATAGCAAATATTATTGCAAAAAGAACTAATGCGGCTGCCGATGCCCTCGGTATGTTGCGAACTTCCCAAAATTGCTGGTATATAAAATATACTACAGTAAGTGCAGAGTTAGCCGTGCCGGGGCCTCTGAAAAGTGCAAATATTTGCCCGAAAATTCTAAAAGACCCAATAACAGAAGTTATAGATAAAAAGAATATTGTAGGTGAAAGCATAGGCAGTGTAACAGTTGTGAACCTGTGCCATTTTCCAGCACCATCCACTTTGGCAGCTAAATATAAACCTTTATCTATAGTTTGAAGCCCTGCCAAAAGCAACACAGTTCCAAAGCCTAAGTTGCTCCAAACGCTCATAATTATAAGGGCTGGCATTGCCCAATCGGGGTGGCCTAGCCACGCTATAGGGTCAATTCCAAACCAGCTAAGTATATAATTTAGTATGCCGCTCTGTGTATGAAATATCCATTGAAACACTGTAGCTATAGCTATTGTTGAAGTTATATGTGGTAAAAAATAAATGCTTCTAAAAAAGGCTGTGCCTTTCGCTACCGAGTGTATCGCCAAAGCTATCATTAAAGATATAATTATAGTAAGCGGCACAACTCCAATAACAAAGGTTATAGTGTTTCGGAGCGATAAATGAAAAGTTTGGCTATTTAAAACGTATGTGAAATTATCTGTGCCTGTTTCAAATCCCTCTCTTGTGAAAAAGTTGAAATCTGTATAAAATGCGAGCTGCAAAGAACGAAATATAGGGTAAATACTAAACACAACAATTATTATAAGTGCTGGCAATAAATATAGATAAGCTTTTGCTGTGCTTTTTAAAGTTGCACCATCTACAAAAATAGCGTTCCTTAGTTTTTTGGAAAATTTTGAAGTGAAACTTTCTTTATTTGCTAAAGGTGTTGTTTCTTTCATTAAACCCTCCTGCCTGTGCTTGCATCAAAATTATATATGTTTTCTTTTTCGGCTGTTAAGTGCACTGTGTCTCCAAAGTTTACTATATCGCCTGTTTCAAGAAGTGCATTCAAAGTATTTTCTCCGCATTTCACTTTTATTAAAGTATCACGACCAATTGTTTCTCTGTAAGTAACTGTTCCTGAAAATTTAGAATTTGCTTCAGCAGTTGGCTTTAAATTTTCTGGGCGAATGCCTAAAATTTTATCACCATCTTTTATCATATTAATTGGTGGGCTTCCAATAAAAGTAGCAGAGAAGATACTATTTGGCGTTTTATAAATATCCAATGGGCTAGCTTCTTGGATTATCTCACCATCGTTCATTAATATTACTTTATCCGAAATGCTAAGTGCTTCTTCTTGGTCGTGAGTAACGAAAATAGTAGTAATGCCCACTTCTAATTGAATACGCCTTATTTCTTCACGCATTTCAAGCCTAAGCCTAGCATCTAAATTTGACAGTGGTTCATCCAATAGGAGCAATTCCGGCTCTTTCACTAAGGCACGGGCAATTGCTACACGCTGTTGCTGCCCGCCTGAAAGCTGCCCTGGCTTTCTATCTAAAAGGTGGTCTATTTGGGTTAGCTTTGCCATTTTTGTGGCACGCTCTATAGCTTCAGCTTTTGGCACTTTTTTCATTTTTAATGGAAACATTATATTTTTTAAAACGCTAAGGTGTGGGTAAAGGGCATAGTTTTGAAAAACCATTCCTATTCCTCTATGCTCGGCTTCTTTATTTGTAACATCTTTATCACCAAATAAAATTTTGCCTTCTGTTGGCTTGTAAAGGCCTGCCAAAAGCATTAGAGTTGTGCTTTTTCCACACCCGCTTGGGCCTAGAAGGGAAGCTAGCTGCCCATCTTTAATTGTTGTGTTTATTCCTTTTAAAGTTGGTGGGTTGTTGTTAAAAGCCATTGTTAAGTTTTGCAGTTGGATATTCATTTTTTACCTCTTTGATTTTGGGTCTTTTTAGAAACTGTTTTATATAATTTGGGATATTAATTAGGTTTATAAAATAATTTTTGGCATATTATAATTTACAATCTCAACATTTTTATGCTCTCTAAAATATTCAATTATAACATCGTTAATATATTCTTGGTGCTCTTTTATTATTTTTGCCCTTTTATAAGCGTTATAACCGTCTGTGCCGCCTGCTCGATAGTTGCTTACACAAATAGTTATTTTCTCATCTTTTTTAAAGGGAAGTGTTACCCTTTCGCCTACTTTTTTCGTTAAATCTATTTCATAAGGAAAAGTATAATAATCATACCCGTAATGAGCAATTTTAGGCTGTAAAAAATGCTTACTAATGCTTATGTTTCCATTTTCATAGTGAAAATATGAAGCCGTGTGTTCCACAATTTCTTTTAACATATAATAATCTAATTCCAAAACTATTAAGTTGTTTGGGAATAAGTAAGTAGATACAACATCTCTAATTGTAACTATCTCATTAAGCCCGCTAATTTTATTTGGAACGCTTGCAGAGGAATACATAGCCCCAGTTGCCCAAAGCTGCACTTGGTTTTGAAAATTTGCAATATCGCTCCCGTTTAATGCCATATCTAAATAATCGCCTTGCATAAGCGGCTTTGATAATTTTCCAATCGGTTGGTTTAGCCAACTATCGGCTTTTTCTATATGGTTTTTTAAACTGCTTGGAAGCTCATAATTATCATTTCTAGCTTCTTTAAGTTCGCTTTTAAAGCTAGGCTTGCCATTTATAAAATCTATATGTATTTCTAAATAAGCCGTTGCATAGTTTGGCGGCTGCACAGTATAAGTATTATTTATATAAACACCTGCTTGGGGTTTATGTTGGTGAGCGGTTAGCACTAAATCAAAATCTAACTCATCACAAATTTTATAGCCTATATTTTCTTTCGTTTCGCTATATATCTCCCCTGTATAAACGTCTCTTTCATAGCCGCCATGGTATAGGCATATAGTTAAATCAACTTCTTTTTTAATTTTTTCTAAATTTTCTTTTGCACTTAAAAAAGGGTCGCTAAATGTGAAACCTTCTATGTGCTTTTCTCTTTCCCAAAAAGGTATAAAATCGGTAATTATGCCGATTATACCAATTTTAAAGCCTGCTATTTCTTTTATATCATAAGCAGGGAAAGAATTCATATTTGCACAGAGGCATTTTGCATTTAAAGAACCCAAAAAAGATTGTAAATATTTTTTTCCATAATTAAACTCGTGATTGCCAAGTGTTACATAGTCGTAGCCAGCTTCATTTAACACAGAAGCAAAAGGCTCTGCATTAGAAATGCTTGAAAGATACATAGATAAAGGAGAGCCTTGGATAGTGTCGCCGCCATCTATAATAAGGGTGTTTTCATCTTTTTCAAATGAATTTATTATATTCAAAAGGTTTGGAACCACATGGGCATGGGTATCCGAAGTATAGTAAATCTTAATTTTTGGCGATTTTTCCTCTTCGGTGTAATCATTATTAAAATTATTTGCTGAAATCTTCATGAAAGGATTATAATATTATTTTGTGCGTTTGTCAAGCTGAAATGTTTAACGAAAAAAACTTAAATAAACAATTTTTTTTTGTGAATGTTTAAATTTTTGTGAGAAATGCCCAAGGGGTTCTACTCTGAAGCCTAGTTTTGCTTAATTTTCTAAAAATTTTCAATCAAATTTTGAAATGCCAAGTTTATATTTTTTCAAGTTATTTTTACTTTATTTTTTTGTGAAAATGTAGTATAATATATTAAATCAAATCAAAGGAGGAATTGTATATGGATGTAAAAAAATATCGAAAGATTTTATCGGGCACGCTTGCTTCGCTAACATTTTTGCTTCACTCACCGTTAGAGTTGCTAGCAGCAGAGCCGATAAATAATATACAAATCTATCAAAATTCAGAAATTCCACAGTTAAACGAAGCAGGTCAGCTAAATCATCATAGAAGGTCTGGCAGGTATAGAAGAGGCAGGCTAATAGGCTTTGAAAATTTAAATTCTCTAAGAGAAGATAATAGTCCAGTTTCTGTAATAGTTTTGCTCCATGAAAAGCCTTTAGTTGTTCAGCGAGCATCTTTAGAGAATTCTACAAGTTCATCAAATATAAGCCCAGCTTTTACAATAGAAACAGAGCGTAGCTTATTTCATCAAGAACTAAGTGAGCTTTCTTCTTCTATACTTCATGGGCAAGGCACACGTTCAACTCAAACTAGTCCTATTTATATAACACAAGAGTTTAGACACGCTTTTAATGGTGTAGTCTTAACTTTGCCTTCAAATGCTGTTGAAGAACTTGCAAATTTTAGAAGTGTTTCAATGGTTTTTCCAAATGAGCTTATCCAAGTTAATCCTATTCTTACTCCCATGGGCTCAGATTATGAACTAATAGATATTTTTTCCTCTAATGCTGAGGGTGTTAGGCAAGGGCGGGAACGTATGAACGCACATATTCTTCACGAGCAAGGCTATCGTGGGCAAGGTATGTTAATAGCAATATTAGACACAGGCGTATACTATCACCACCCAGCCTTTGCCGGCAGTTTTCCAACCCAAGCAGATATGGCAGCGAGGGGGGTTAGCATTCCAAATAACTATTTGCTTTATATTAGTGGTGAGGGGTATGTTTTTGCAGGGCGTGATTATCTAGCTCTTTATAACGGCGGTGCATTTTTAAATAACACCCAAAGAAACGACCCTATGGAAACTTCACCAGCAAGGTTTCCTAGTTCACCACCAAGTGTGCATGGAACACACGTTTCCGCTATTGCTGTCGGGCGTTCTGAAAACTTGATTGGCATAGCTCCTGAAGCTTTCGGCATTCATTATCGTGTTCTAGGGCCAACAGGGGCAACAATACCAGATGTTATAGCCGCTATGGAACACGCTTCTATACATATGCGAGCAGATGTTGTTAACTTATCATTAGGGCCAAATGCATTTTCGCCGCTTATAGACCCTATACACATAGCTGTAAATAATTTATCAATTGCTACAGACTCTATATTTGTCTTTGCCGCTGGAAACTCTGGTTCAAATTATAGCACTGCTTGGGGCGGCGGCAATTCTAGCTTCGGCATTAATGTAGCTAACTTTGCAGAGCCTTCAGGCACTTTGCCTTTAAGAGTAGCTTTAACTAGCTCTCGGGGGCCTTCAAACTTATCTAATGAGATAACACCAGAAATCGGAGCAATTGGCACTAACGTATTATCAGCAGTTCCACCTTGGGCAGGGGTGGGAAGCTATTTTGCTGCCACAGGCACTAGCACTTCTTCACCAATGGTAGCAGGTGGAATTGCATTAATGCTTCAGCGTAGCCTTTCTTATGGCAGCCCTTGGGAAAGAAGTGAAATAAGGGCAAGATTAATGAATTCCGCAATACCGGTTTCAAATTCACAAAATTTAAGTGGTTTTTCTACTTTTGCAGGTGTATTTGAAACCGGGGCAGGGCAAGTAGATTTATTAGCCGCAATTAATCAAGATGTTTTAGTGAATGTCTATTTTAATGCTTTTCTTACTTCCCCAACCGATAGAATGCTCGTTCAAACAGGGGCATTTAGTTTTGGCGGCTTAAATACTTATCTTTTATCACAAGGAATAGTAACTTCTGTTTCTTCTTCGTTAAGGGCAACTATTAGAAATACAAGTTCTGAAGATAAAACTTTTACTTTTAGATACGTTCCAATTACAAATGCTAGAAACTCTATAGCTAGTGAGCACACAATACAATTGCCACAAAGTTTAACGGTTTTAAGCGGTGGGCAAGAAAACTTTGAAGCCTCCATTATCGTAACAGGTGATAGCCTAGGCCATCATGAGGGGTTTATAGAAGTTCTTTCAGGCAATGAAGTAATAGCTAGGCTTCCTTATGCGGCAGTTACTTATTATACTGAAGTTGAACATTTAGTGTATCCTCCTAGTTATAATTTTCATAGGCTGCAAGTGCAAGTAGATGGTCTAGAAACAGAATTCCCAGGTAGAGTTTCTTTATTTGAAATTTACCAGCTAGGCAAGACGCTTAGTGTTCACCCTATAATCCCAAATGATTGGAGAATATCTACTAATAATCTTTTTTACCCCATAAATTTAATAGATGATGCTGAATTTTATTATTTTGATTTTTGGCTTGCAGACCCTTTTAATATTTTGCCGCCAGGAACTACTATAGATAATTATGGCATTGTAGATTTTGCGGGTGGAATGCCAGGTTTGGGTTCTTTTGCAGTTCATTCTGAAAATATTTCGGAAAATTACCATGAAACAGCTGTAATATATATAACTAGCGGCGTGGAAGAAGTGAGAGTAACGCCTGCAAACCATGAAATGCACTATGCAGACGGGTCAGATGCCAGAAATACTCAAACTTTTCGTGCAAGTGCATTTGCCCGTGATAGGGATGGCGAAGAAATAGAAATAACTTTTATAGAATATTGGAACTGGGGAGCAGATACTTATTATATTTCTTCAGACCCTGCAAGCCTTTATTATAATCCTTTAAACCCTGTTAATGCTTATTCAGAAGTGAATATCACACAAGGGGCTAGCCCGCATTATGGCGTTGTTCATTGGGCAGGCTCGGCAGGTTGGGAAGCAGGGCATAGGTTTAATGTTTGGGCATATTATGAGCTAGAAAACGATAGAAGAAGCGCAAATCTCATATTTTTTAACTATTTTATTCAGCCTACTCGCTCTTTTATAGAGTATGTACAAAGTTTAGAAAGAACAACGGTTGAAGACCCTATAAACCCCGGAATAATCTTTTCTAACTTTTTTGGCTTTTCATTTATAGATGGAACTAATTTTATACCAAGAGACCACCAAAATAATTTGGCTTCTTCTTATGAATTTAGACACCCGGGCAGGCTTTTAGGGTCAGTTAGCTTTAATTTAGAATATACAACGCCTTATATATTAATATCCGTTTATAATTTGCCGCCATACACATCTATAAGGGGTGTAAGTGCTATGGACGGAATAGTAGTATCTAGCCCTCTTGGGACACCTACAACTTTTAGAGTTGCTGTTCAAATGAATTAATATTTAAAATTTTAGAAATATAAAAAAATAACAAGCTTTTAAGCTTGTTATTTTTTTATGCACTAGACAGGACTTGAACCTGCACGGGGTTTCCCCCACAAGATCCTTAGTCTTGCGCGTATGCCAATTCCGCCACTAGTGCATGAAAATTATGTGAACGGAAGGATTTGAACCCTCGGCCTTCTGATCCGTAGTCAGACGCTCTATCCAGCTGAGCTACGCTCACATAATTAAGCTGCCTAACATAAAGAGTGGCTAGGCAACTATAGAACAAAAAATTAAATCTTTAAGGAAGTTCATTATGAAAATCAAGAAAGAAAACGAACTATATTAATATTTTAACACATAATTTGAACATTGTCAAGCATTTGTTTGAAAAAATTATTTTTATTTAAGTTGATTTTAAAAAAATTTAGTAACTGCAAATTATTTTAGCCGCCCCTTTTTAATAATTTTCATATATCAAATTTGCTGCTAATCATAGGCAGCTTTTGATTTGAATTATAGTGTTAATATTTCTATATTTTCTATAGCGTATTCTATTTTCTTTTGCAACTCATCTTCAAAGCGTTTCTCAATTCTTTTTATAGTCCTTTTGTCTGGCTTTGTTTCAGGGTGCTTTGCTACAAATATTGTGCAACAGTCTTCAAAGGGGCGTATAGAAATATTAAATGTGCCAATTTTTCTAGCAATATCTATTATTTCTTGCTTATCATAAGTAGCTAACGGGCGGATTATAGGGAAATTTTCGGCGGCATCGTCTATTGCTTGTATACTCTGTATCGTTTGGCTTGCAACTTGGCCTATGCTGTCTCCCATTATTAGTGCGTTCGCTTTTTGTTTTTTTGCTAATGCTTCTGCTAAGTGTACCATTGCTCTTTTTAAAAAAATTGTTAATTTTTCATGCTCAGTATTTTTGTGTAAAAATAACTGTATGTCTGTAAAATTTACTATGTGCAATTGTAATTCACCAGTATACTTGCTCAAAACTTTAGTAATATCTATTACTTTTTGTTTTGCATGCTCGGTAGTATAGGGGGGGGCATGAAAATAAAGCGGGGTAATATCTAAGCCACGGCGTGCTGAAAGAAAAGTGGCAACTGGGCTGTCTATCCC
>WRFW01000191.1 GCA_009787435.1 Defluviitaleaceae bacterium | reverse complement strand
AGGCGTAACACGGTGTTGCTTTTTAGCTCACTCGCTTCTACAGGCTTTATCTGTTTGTCGTAGCGAAAGTTATCCCAGTCGAACCCCCACTTCACGCCCTCTGTCGTGTCCATCCAGTCGTTGTAAAACTCTACTATTCCTGCGTCCGAGCGGTAGTTTATGTCTAGGTGTACAACCTCGCACGTATCGAACTTTTTTGGAAATTCTAGTATGTTTCGTATAGTAGCACCTCTGAACCTGTACAAACCTTGGTCATCGTCGCCTACTACACATATGTTCTTCGCTTCGCCACCTAGCATAAAAACAATTTGTTCTTGTATATAGTTGGTGTCTTGGTACTCGTCTATCATTATGTATTTTATTTTTTCATGTAGCTGCGCCAATATGCTTGGGTTGTTTTTCAGCAGATAAAAAGCCTCAGTCTGTATCGTAGAAAAGTCTATTAAGTTGTTGTCGTCTAGTATTTGCTTATAGGCTTCTATAACAGAACCTATTGCCTGTATAGCTGGGTCTGTATCTTTTTTCAGCTCGCTAGGTAAAACAATCTCTTCTAACAACTTGCTTGTAAGGTTGTTCGCCTCTTCTGATGCTTTCCACCAGTTTCGGTCAAAAACAAGCTCAAACCCATCTATCTTACGTAGGCTATGTATGTTTTGATATATCGTATAAGTCTGGTCAAACTGGTCTAGCACACGGTAGTTACACTTTAGCCTGCTGTGTTCTATATTTTCTTTTAACAGACGCAAACATATGCTATGAAACGTACCGATGTACATCTCGTTTATGTTTACAGATATGTTGCGTTTGTCTAGCTCGTTCGTTATACGTGTTATAATCTCTTTAGCGGCTTTCTCTGTAAACGTAGCCATTAATATTTGTTCTGGTGCTACACCACGTTCTTGTATAAGATATATAGCACGCTGTACAAGCGTAAACGTTTTTCCTGTTCCAGGCCCTGCTATAAGCAAAACAGGTCCATCTGCTTGAGATATAGCTTTTCTTTGGTTTTCATTTGCGTGTCCGTAGTCAAACATAATAGATTACCTCCGATTACAACTTTGATTATTTTTAGAAAACAAAAAAACACAAAATTCAGCTGTGTTTTTTTGGGTGTACAAATAAAAGGTACTTAGATGTCTTGTCTTATCAAAATTATGCTACCCTAAAATATTTTATCAAGTTTTTTATTTATTTGCACCTATTTTTTCAATCTACAGCAATGCTTTCATATGCCTGTATAGCTTGTACCATAACCTCGCCTCCTGTTTGTAATAATATATCTAAATCTTCTTAGGCTTCTGCGTTAAAAAACACAAGCCAAAATTGTTTTTCATCTTTTAAGTCTAAATTTTCTATTTCACTAAGCTTTGGCAGCTCAAAAAAGTGGATAGACATTTTATCTGTTAAAAGCATATTTATCGTAACTTCCAAAGTTCTGTATTCCGAATGAAGTTCTTTAGTATCATCGAATAATATAAAATCTAGTATATTTATGGTTATAACTTTTAGTGTGTCTTTATATTTTTCGCCAGTGCCTAAACTTGATAAAAACATCTTCGACCAATTATACAAACTACGCTCTCTGTAAGTGCCCTCGTCAGCTACTTGTATTTCGATATTAATCAAAACATAATTTACAGACATATTTATATCTAGTCTGCAAAACTTCTTACCTATTTCTTCTGGCGGTATTTCTGTATTCGTTATTGCAAAGTCTTCTATGCTATCAAACGGTATCTCAAGTATCTTAAAACTAAACGCTGTAGTAAAATATGATTTTTAAAAAACAACATCTTAAACAAGACCTAACTTTTGAATGTATATTGTAATTTGTTTGTCTTTTTCATTTGTTTGTACGCTCCTAAGATTGATTTTATTATCTATTATAGCACATATTTTATAAAATTACAAATAGTGTAGTCCTCTACAAAAAACTTTTTTTACATTCCTACTTGACAAACTCTCTCCAAAAGGCTCTTTTTTTATGTATGGAGAACTATATAGCTATCACTCGCTATATTATAATAAAAAATTAAATAACTGCTAATAATAAGCAAACAGTGGCTAAAAATTATTAATAGATATTACACTTTTTGTGAGTATGCAGAGATAGTTAAAACTTTCCCATTGCAAATTTTGTTAAAAATATTTCAACGCCAAGCTCCATAGGCACTTTTCCTATTTTTAAGTTAGCATCTAAAGTTGCACATTCATTCAAAGCATTAATTAAAGAATTATATTTAAAATTTTTAGCTTGCATAAGGCACTCCCGGACAACAAAAGGCAATATACCCATTTTTTTAGCTATAATATCATTGCTAAACCCGCTTGAAGAAAGAGCCTTAGCCCTCAAAATTAAACGTATTTGCCTTGCAGCCATTGAAAGTATTTTAAGAGGCTCTTCTTTTGAAATTATTAAAGCTTCATATTCTTTCAAAACTATAACCGGCTTCTTTTCGCCAACAGCTTTTAACATAGCAAATATTTTTGCTTCAACACTTTTCGTGCAAACTTCATCTATATCTTGTTCGGTAATAAAAATTTCACCCGTATAAGATAAGAGCTTTTCAAATTCATTTTCTAAAGTGTACATATTTGTACCAACTGTTTGTAAAAAATATCTAGCAACGTTAGATGGAACTTCTTTTTTGCGTTTTTTAGCTAAACTAGTTAACCACTTAATTAAATCGGATTCAGTTAGCGTTTCAAATTCATATATTTTACCATTAGATTTTACGTGTTTAAAAAACTTCGTCCTTTTGTCTATGCTTTCTTCGATAAAAATTACTATATTAGATGGGTTTAAATTAAGAAGTGTTTCTTCTGACTTTTTACCAAAAAAGCCACTATTGCGAACGATAATTAAGCGATTACTACCGAAAAAAGATAATGCGTTCGCTAATTCAAGAACTTTTGCAGCTGTTGGCTCTTCCAAAATATCTACTAAGTCTTCGCCTATTGCTTTTCTAAATTGCAGTTCATAATGCCTTTTTAAATAAGGCTCACCTGAAAAAACATACATGCTAGCAAAATTTTTATTTTTTAAATCTTCTTTTAAATCTTTCATTAATAAATAGTTTCTCCATCTGTTCTAAATGTTATAGTGCCTTTATTCATAGTTTTATATACAGGTATATTTAAGCTATATAGTCTTTCAAGTGTTTCAGCGTGTGGATGGCCGTAAATATTACCCCGCCCTGCACTAATTATAGCTATAGAAGGGTTAACTGCTTGTAAAAAATATTTGTGTGAAGAATTTCTTGAACCTTGGTGAGCAACTTGCAATACATCTGAATTAATTAAAACACCGCTTTTTAATATTTCTTGTTCTGCTTCTTTATCTATATCCGAAGCTAGAAAAAAGCTTGTGTTACCATAAACAACTCTCATAACTAATGCAGTTTGATTAATTCTTCTAAAATAAGTATCGCTTAAAGGGTATAACACATCTATAAAGAGCCCGTCTATTGAAAAACGCCTAAGCCCATAAATAAAGTTTACTTCAATGCCATAGTAATTAGCTCTTTCCAAAAAAATATTTGCCAAATATGCTTCTCTATCTAAACCAAAAGTTGTATATATAACACCTATACTTTTATAGCTCATAAGCTCTATAATACCAACTATGTGGTCTCTATCTTGGTGGGTTAAAAATATTTTATCTATATGACTAATGCCATTATATTCAAGATAAGGAACTAAAATATTTACACCTGTGCTATTGCCAATTGGTCTTGAAAAAGTGCCGCCACCATCTATAACTATAGTGTTTCCACTATATCGGATTATTGTAGATTTCCCATGGCCCACATCCATAAAGCTTATTACTGGGCGGGTATCTCTAATAAAGAAAAAAGCAATAAAAGCTAACAGTGAAACTGAAATTGTTATTTTTTTATTCTTTATGTATATTATAGCCAAAAGAAACGTGTAATAAATGGCTATAAAAATTAATGAGGGGCTTCCTACTAATAAAAAAGCACCTGGCATATTATAAAAAAACATAGCTATAGCAATATGAAAACTAAGCAAAAAGTATAAACCCCCTGCTAAAAATATTGCCAAAGGTTCTAAAATAAGCCCAACTATAGCGAGCAAAAAACCTAAAATAATTACTATTGTGGAACTGGCAGTTATAAGCAGATTTCCGAAAAGGCTATAAGGATTTATTCTATAAAAATGAAAAGCAAAAATAGGGGTGAGAGCAAGCGTTATTGCAATATCTATAGTTAAACTTTCTTGTAATTTTTTAAATTTAGTTGGCTTTAAGCCAACACGAAGCATAAGCCAAAGAAAAGCTTTTTCAAGCGGTCTATGAAATAATGCTATTCCAAAAACTGCACCAAAGCTAAGTTGAAAGCCTATATCAAATAGTTGCAAAGGTTCGTATATGAGCATACATATAGATGAAAAGGCTGTTGTAGTTAGCAAATCTCTTTCTCTATGGATTATTTCAGCAGTAATAAAAACGCCTGCCATTAAAATTGCTCGAACTACTGAAATAGAAAAGCCTATCATAGTTCCGTATAATAAAATAAAAATAAATGATGAAAATGCAGCTATATTTTTACTAAATAACCTTTGAAAAAATTTATAAACAGCTACCATTAAAAGGCTTATGTGCAGCCCAGAAACTATTAATATGTGATAAATGCCCGCCGCTCTATAAGCTTCTATAGTTTCATCATCTATACTAGTTCTATCACCTAAGACCATTGAGCGTAAAAGACCTGCATGGGGGTCTGGCAAACTTTCATTAAAAACTACTATAATTCTTTCACGAATGCCATTTAAAAATTCTTGAAACCAAAAATTGTTAGATTGCCCTAATATATTAAATTCTCTAGGGAAAATAGTATAATGAATTCCTCGGGAGCGTGAAAAAATAAAACTATTAAAGCCACCAGGTGTAGAGGGCGGCTGTGGTATGCTCAAACTTCCAAAAAGCCTTATATTTGCCCCTAAAGAAACTTTAAAAGATTTGCTTTGAAAATTGCTATCGCTATTTATTTTATAAGGTTCATAATTAAAATTTTCTAAAGGCAATATTGCCGATATACGTATATTTTCATAAAAAACACGCTCACTAGTTTCAAACCTTGTGGCATTTAATATTAGCCTTGTTCTTCCTGTTCTCGTTAAATTTAAACTAGTTATTTCGCCATCTATTATGAAACTGTTGCCTTGCTCTGCATAAAATTGTATGTAATAATTTTTTGTTTGCAATGAATTAGTTACACCGAAAAACCCTATCAAATAAAAAATTATAAATAAAAGCGAGGGTTTGCCAGGCATATGTAAAAATAAAGAAACACAAGTTAAAATAAAAACAAGTGTGCCTATTAGAATCCAATACTCTAAAAGATACACACCTGTTATTATACCTAATGCCAAAAATAGAAACGATATAAATAATGGCCTTTTAAGCATCGCTTAGTTTCCTTATTCTTGCTCTTCTTCTAATTCTAAGCCTTTTTCAAAAATATCTTGAAAGTGTTCTGAAACTGCATTAAATTCATTTTCATCTTCTATTTCTTGCAAGTCTATAAATTCTCCATCTTCTGAATAGTGGAAAAGAAGAATTTCTTCATCCATTTCTGAATCTTCTTCAGGCAAAAGAGCAATGTATTCTTTACCCTTAAATTCAAAAACATCAACAACTATACAATTAACATCTGTATCATCTTCTAAGGTTATAGTTACCATAGGTATTTCATGGTCGTGGTCGTGATTGCAATTTTCATCGTGCACGTGTTCAGTCATTCTTATTAATGGCAATGATAAAAATATTTTAAATGCCTAGCTGGCAGTAAATTTTAAAATCATCGCTTCTCCTTTTTTTGATTTACCTAATTATACATTATTTTTTTCACATAAGCAAGTCCTTTTTTAAAAATAGATAAATATTGCCATATAAAACGCTTTCCTCGGCTAGTTTAATAAAAAATTCCCAATAGGCTCCCTCCCTCTTGACAAATTCTTTCTAATATAGTATACTTTATAAGAATATGTTAAAAAAATATTATTGGAGGTCTCATTTATGACAGCAATAAACGAACTGCAGCTTAAGAAAATTTTAGACCAAGATGTTAAATTTTCACAAAGTTTTACTTTAAGTATGTTCATACAAAAAGCAAAAGTAGACTACAAAGTTAACAAAGATTTAAAAAAGGCACTAACCGATGTGAACGCTTTTTTAGCTGCAAATCACCAAAAAATTCACAATGCAGATAAAGAACTTTTAAAAAGATTATAGGAGAGAATTTAAATGCTTAAAACTTTAGAACAAACTATTGAATTAATAAACGAGGGAAAACTACTGCAAATAGCAGGTGCTAAAGAGTTATTAAGAAAATTACCGAAAGGCAATTGGATTGGCGGAACTCAAGAATATTTCGTTACGGATGATTTTGGCGGTGAAACTTCAAATGAAAAATTGTTCGTTGCTCAGTTTTCATTAGATGAAGTTAAAAACTACAAAATAAAAGAATATGATGAAAAAAGCATTAAAAATATGCCTAAAGATTCATATAGCAATGGTTTTTCTATAGTTATACTTCCAGTTGGTTCACCTGTTTTTTTAGAATACGCTAGAAATGCAGTTGATTATGAAGATATATTTTTTAAAAATATAGTGGGCTGGGGTGCAGGCTATAATCTTGCAGGAACAGATACAACTGCATTAGTAATAAATGGGCAAACTGGCAATATTTTAGAAAAAGAAGCCATAGTGCTACACATGGAAAGAGACGAAAATATAAACATTAGCATATTAAACATATTTGAGCCAGATGAAAATAGCCCTGTAATCACTTTTAAAGAAGAAACAACTAACATTAAAAATGCATTTATAAACGGCGAAGAAGTTGAATTTGTAAAATATTTAAAAGAAAATGAAATAAACATAATGCTTCCAATGATAGGAGACTATTCTGGGCAAAGTATTAATGTGCCATTTAACCCTGGGCAAAATTTAGATGCGGAAACTATCGCCTTAGGTGCCCCTGCTTTTCCACTTATTGAATACCGCTTTGCAAAACCAATAAAAAGCTATGAAGAAGCTTTTGCAAATAAATCAAAAGAGTTGCACAGAAAAGATATAATTTTTTCTGTAAACTGTGCTTTAAACTATCTTTATGGCAGCTTAGAAGGTAAAAAAGTTGAAAATTTAAATGGTCCAGCAGCTTTTGGGGAAATAGCTTATAAACTTTTAACTCAAACTGTAGTTTTTGTTGAACGCATTTAACATATTTTAACAAAGAGCCCCTATTAGTATATCTAATTATGATTAGAAAGCAGTGCATAAAATTAATAATTAAATATTATTAGGAGGATGCCTTAGTCTGTTAGAAATTAAATTGTATATTTCGATATAAAAAAAGCCCCTTTGGGCTTTTTTTATAAACCTAGAATTTTTTCACTTTCTTCTTTCGTGAACTGGTTTGTATATAAATCATAATAGTAGCCTTTTTCTTTTAGCAATTCTTTATGGCTACCCTGCTCTAAAATTTTTCCCTTTTTAATTACTAAAATTCTATCCGAACTTCTTATTGTGCTTAAGCGATGGGCTACTATAAAGCTAGTTCGCCCCTCAAGTGTTTTATCAACTGCTTTTTGGATAATTTGCTCGGTTACCGTATCTATTGAAGAAGTAGCTTCATCAAGAACAAATATTTTAGGATTTTTAAGTATAGCTCTTGCAAAAGAAATTAATTGCTTTTCTCCTGTAGAAATTTTAGAGCCCCCCTCACCAACTTGTGTATTAAAACCATGCTCTAATTGCTCAATGAAATTTGTTGCATTCACTATTTCAGCCGCTTTTTTTACTTCTTCATCGGTTGCTTCTAATTTGCCATATCTTATATTTTCCATAATAGTGCCATTAAAAAGGTGTGGTGCTTGCAAAACATAGCCTAAATTTGATTGAACTAATATTTGGCTATATTCAGTGTAATCAATATCATCTATTAAAATACGCCCGCTAGTAGGCTCATAAAAATGGCAAACTAGATTAATTATAGTTGATTTTCCGCTCCCAGTCTCACCGACTAATGCAATTTTTTCACCTGCTTTAATATGCAAATTAAAATTTTCTAAAACAGTTTCACCAGTTTTATATGAAAAAGAAACATTTTCAAATTTAATATCACCTTTTATTATAGGCCAATTTTCTTGCTTTGGAGCTAATAGACTGCCATATTTTTCAATAGCTTCTTCACTATCTATAATATCGGGTTCTGTTTCTATTAAGGCAACGGTTCTTTCAGCACTAGCTTGTGCAGATTGAACTTCAGAAAAAACACGAGCAATTTGTTGAATAGGCTCAAACATAAGCACACCATAGCTTAAAAATAGTGAAACAGTTCCAATGCTTATTTCCCCATCTAAAAATTGCACGCCACCATGCCAAAGCACAAGCCCTGTAACTATATTTGCAATTAAAACTATAATAGGGTAAAAAGCGGCTGAAAGCACAGTTGCCCTAATACTTAATTTACGCATTCCGCTAGTTAAGTCTGAAAATTCTTCATAATTTTTTTGCTCTCTAATTAGAGTTTTTGTAGTTCTTGCGGCGTTTATACCCTCGGCAAAAGCTGCTGTTATTTTTGAATTTTGTTTTCTTATTAGCCTTTGATTTGTGAGCATTAATTTTCTAAAAAACCGAGTTAGCAAATATAAAATAGGCATAGTTAAAACTACTAACAAAGTTAGAAAAGGGCTATGAAAGAGCATAACTATAATCATAAATATCATTATTGCAATACTCCAAACCATTTCCAATAGTGCCCATGCTATTGTGCCGCCTAATCTTTGGGCATCGGAAGTTAGCCTTGCTGTTATGTAGCCTACTGGTGTTGTATCGAAAAAGCTATAGCTTAATTCTTGCAGGCGTGCAAAAGCTTTTTTTCTTATAGTATGTGTAACAGAGCCTTCAAGCTTGCCAGCATTCATAACGAACCCAAAAACAAAAAAGGAAAATAGGAAAATAAAAAAGAAATAGAGTGATAGAAAACTAGGCAAAGTTTCTAAGCTGCCGCCTACTATAAAAGTATCGATAGCATATTGGCTAAACATAGGCATAACAGTTTCAACAACTGCAAGCCCTAAAAAGCAAATTGCAACTTTTATAACTAAGTTTTTATGCTCTCTAAGATGGAAAAAAAGCTTTTTCCAAAGGGAAAATTCAAATTCTTTTGAATATTCTTGCTCTTCAAATTCATTCATTTTTTAGTATCCCTCCCGGCTGTTTCGTTGTCAAACTCTGTTGAGGGGTCTAACATTTCATTAAAAGAAGCGTTTTTTATATCCCTCCCGTCTGTTTCCTTGCCTACCTTTTCAAAGGGGACAAGCTTTTCATCTTCCATCTCTTCTTCAAGCATAGATTGAATATTCCATATTTTTTTATAGAGCCCATCTTTATGTATAAGTTCTTCATGAGTGCCTATATCTGCTATTCTTCCTTTTTCCATTACAAAAATTTTATCCGCTTCTTTAAGAGTAGTTATTCTTTGCGAAATGATTATAGTAGTTATATAGGCTGCTCTTTCTTTAAGCTCTGCCCTAATTTGAGAGTCAGTCTCTGTGTCTACTGCACTTAAGCTATCATCAAAAATTAAAATTTCACTATTTTTTATAATAGTCCTAGCTATAGCAACCCTTTGCCGCTGCCCGCCAGAAAGCGTAACACCTCGCTCGCCTAGCATAGTTTCATATTTATTTTCAAAACTTTCTATAACTTCATGAACTTTTGCAATTTTAGCTGCTTTTAAAATTTCTGCTTCTAAAACTTCTGTTTTAGCCATTTTTAAATTTTCATTAATTGTGCGAGAATATAGGAAAGGCTCTTGCAAAACCAAGCCTATTTTTTCCCTTAAATGCTTTTTAGAGATTTCTTTTATAGGCACATTCCCTATTTTTATATTGCCTATGTTTATATCATAAAGCCTTAAAAGAAGATGCATAATTGTTGATTTTCCAGAGCCTGTTGCCCCTAAAATCGCTATCGTTTCACCTTTTTTAATTTCAAAATTTAAATTTTGCAAAACTTTTTTCTCATCTTCATAGGCAAAGGTTACATTTTCAAAAACTATATTTTCATTTAAAGAAGGTGTTTTTGCATTTGGTTCATCTTCTTCAATTGGTTCATTTAAAATTTCATCTATTCTATCAAATGAAACACCCATTCTTCCCATATCGGCTAAAATTCTTCCCATATTCCTAATTGGCCAAACTAAATTATTTCCATAGAGCATAAAAATTATTAATGTGCCTATAGTAAGCTCACCATTTAAAGCGAAAATAGAGCCGAGAGTTAAAATTGCCGCTATTTGAGAAAAACCAGCAAAATCTGAAGCCATCCAATAAATTGCACGCACTTTAAAAAGATTTGCTACTAAGTCTCTAAACTCATCATTTTTTTTGCTGAATTTTTCAATTTCATAAGAACTTCTACCAAAAGCACGTACAACACGCACACCTGTTAAATTTTCTTGAATTGTTTCAAAAAGCTCGCCCTCTTTTTCATCTTGCTTTAAGAAAGCCGCTTTCATTTTTTTATTAAAAATATAAGAAGCAATAAACATAACTGGCAAAACTATAGTAGAAACTAATGCCAAAGTTACGTGTAAATTAAATAAAATGATAAGAGCAATTACTGCAAGCAAAAAAGTTCTTATCATTTCATTTATTTGGCCTGCCATAAAAGCTCTAATATTTTCAACATCTGAAGTGGCACGCTGAATAAGCTCGCCTGTTTGTGCTTTCACATGGTAGCTATATGGCAGCTTTTGAAGATGATTATAAATTTTGTTTCTCATATCTTTTATAATATTTTCGCTAGTTGCTGCTTGCAATCTATTATTTGTATAGCCTGCTAAGCTTCTTAAAATACTTAAAAAGACTATTAAAATAAAAGGAACCCATAAATTATTTCTTACAAATTCAGCACCGATAAAGTTATAAAAAAATCTATGAACGAAAGTTAAAGGTTCATAGCCTAATATAGCATTATCTAAAGTGAAGCTTATAACTAAAGGCGGCACAAGTGCTATTAAAACAGCTATAAAAGTACAAACTATAGCAATGCCATATAAATGGCGATTGCCTTTAGTAAGCTTATACATTCTTTTAAATGTGTTGAGCATTTAAGTTTCCTTTCAATAATTAAAAAATAATAATTAAACATTGATAAATACTACAGAATTTTCAGATTTTATAATAACTCTTCCAAGATAGCCTAAAGAACGAGCTATCTTGGAAACATAAATTCAATTTTAAAAAAACCTAAATTATAACAGCCGTTCCAGAAGCTTTAGCAAGAAGCAAAGTTTCAGTCCCCCCCCCAACTGTATCTATATCAACTACAACGCCTGTTATTGCATTTGCCCCTAACCTTGCCGCTTCATCTTTCAACTCTTGCAAAGCTTGGTTTCTCGCCGCAACTACAACTTCTTCATGGGAAGAACTTCTTCCGCCTGCTAAGCTTCGCCAAGCGGCACTCCACCCTTTTATCCAACTGAAGCCTTGCACTGATTGGGAAAAGACTATTCCTTTATTTTCTTTTATTGTGTGCCCATCTATAATAGGTGTTGTTGATACTTTCATAAATTTTTTAATCTCCTTTTTTGAACTGAAGTTTTATTTATTTTGTGCGTGTAATTCTATTATATTTAATACAACTTCAACTGATTTTAACATAGATTCAACTGGAACATATTCATAAGGACCATGGTAATTATGCCCGCCTGTAAATATATTTGGGCAAGGCAAGCCCATAAAACTTAAACGGCACCCATCAGTGCCCCCCCTTATTGGATGGCGAAGTGGTTCAATACCC
>WRFW01000190.1 GCA_009787435.1 Defluviitaleaceae bacterium | reverse complement strand
CAGAAAAATTATGAAAGTAGTAACTTCTAATTGCTATATCATCTAAAAAGTAATCTTCTTCATCGGCTTTGTTTAAATTTTCGATATTTGTGCCCGCTTGTCTCGTTTCTTTGATTGTATTTTTTAAAGAAGAAATCATTAAAGGCACGGGTTTAGATTTTCCATGCAAGTCTTTTTTTGAATAAGTTATCGTTAGCTTTTCTGTAGGCTTCGTATACGCACTATAAAAGGAAAACTCTGAAGAAAATATTTTATGCTTAGCACCTTTAATTGCCACACCATAGCTATGCAAAAGGTCTTTTTCATATTCACTGAAAAGGCTTAAGCCCCCTACACTTGTGCTATTATTTCCTAGAACAAATAAGCTTTTCATAGTTCCAAGCCTAGTTCTTTCTATGTTTCCAACTAAAACACTATCAAGAGCGTCTGGAATTTTGCCTATAGAAGCACATTCTATTCCCGTTTTCATTATAGAATAAAATTCTTTAGCTGAGACTATATTTTCGCCTAAAAAGTTTACCATATTTTCAAATATAGATATTATTTGCTTATAAATAGTCATATTTTCTGGCACTTCGGCTAGCTTTTCAAGTTTTTTTCTTCTAAGAAGCAATGCTTCAAAAAATTGTTTGCATATTAAATTTATTTTTTCAGGTTTTTCAAAAATTATTTCAAAAGGTTTTAATTCTCTTAAAAGTTTTTGCCTTATGTATTCCATTTTTTTATTTGCAAAAGGCATTTTCCATTTGTAACCCTTTATGCCATATGCCAAGCTATAATTTTCAAGCAAGTCCACTTCTTCGTCTGTAAAATTTAATAGCCCTGTTTTAAGCAAAATAAACATAGATTTATTATATTTTGTGAAAATAACTTCCATTAGGCTATTTAAAAAAATTATAAGAGGGTAGCTTGCGGCTTCTCTCGTTTTGTCCATAAAAAATGGTATACCATGTTCTTTGAAAATAACTTTTATAGCTGTTTCATATTCATCTGGGGCTAATATTGCAATATCTCTAAATCTTTGGATTTCAGTTTTACTGTCGTAGTCTGTAGTTAGTTTTTTAATTTCATATGCCGTTTTATAAACTTCATCATAAAAGTTTTCGCAAGCGATAAGCTTTATATTTTCATGTTTTTTAATAGACACTTTTTCAAAAAATGATTTTTCAAGCTGTGCTAGCTCGTTTAAGTGGCGTTTATTTTCAGTTAAAATTATATAATTATTTATAGGTGCTAGCTTAGCTAATGTAGATTTTGTTTCATAAAAAAGCTCGCCCTCTGTTGGTTTTTTAATACAGTCTGTCGTTAAACAAATGTTAACTTCTTTTGCAAACTGGGTAAGTCTTAATATTATTTTATTTTCTTGTTCGCTAAAAGAATTAAATGAATCTATGTATATATAAGCCCCTTTTACTATCTCTGGTATGTTTTTATAAAGCGTCGTTAGTGCATTATCTGTCGTTACGAAGTTTTCGGTTTCAAGTTTATAAGCTTCTAAAATTTTTGCTATATCTTCAGTTTTAAGCTTAGTTTGCTCGTCTATAATATCTAAATTTTTGAGCATAACAGGCTCTATATTTGCATGAAATAGCTCTGAAATTGTGTGCGATAAACTTTGTAAAAAGCCAGTGTCTAAGTTAACGTTAGTATAAAAAGAAAGCTCTATATCTTTTAAAATTTTGAATAGAACCATTGTTTTGCTTATATCATCATGGACTGGCTTATTTTCTGTAACTTCATATGCTAACCTTTTAAAACTGAGCACACGAATGTCTGTAACTCTTTTTTTTGAATGGGCAATAATATTTCTTTCAGCTTGCAATGTATACTGCTCTGGCACTATAAAAATAACTGTTTCATTTTCATTTCTTTTTTGTATAGCTTCATTTATCGCTTTAAATGTTTTTCCTGTGCCTGCTCTGCCTAATATAAAATTTATCATTTTTTATTTTCCATATAATAATTGTACTTGCTCGCGAACGTATGCCACATCTTCAGCGTCCATTTTTGAAATTTGCTGAGATATAAACTGCTCTAGTTCTCTGGGCACTTTATCTAACACAGCTCTAGTTGCAAGCAAGCTGTATAAATGCTCTTTTTGGAATATAGCAATTTCTTTATGATTAACTATTTAATCACCCCCCCGTTTGTATGTTCTTTATATATTAATTATAAAAGTTTTGGCGGGTAATGTCAAGTGAATTTTAAAGAGTATACTCTCAAGCTGTGGGCATATTGAAAACACAATCTGCATAAAATTAAATTATTAATCCTATGTCAAAGGTTAGGAAAAGTTTTGTGTTTATTTTTAATAAAATTACTAAGAAATGAGGACGATGTTTGCTTGTAGCAAACTAGTACGGACTGACGAAGAAATTTTATAAAAATATAGCAAAACTTCTCAACTTTTGCTTCAGAATTAATATAAAATTTATTTAAAAAGGAGATACAAAATGCGACCAAAAATTTTTGTGTTGCACATAAGACAAATAATAAAATTAGGAATAGCGGTTGTAATAGGGCTTATACTAATTTTCACTTTACTTTACATGTTTCTAGGAAGAGGCGGTGAAACTATGCCAGCAGTATACAATATAGAGGGTTATGAGCATAAACAAGCTGGAAGCTTTTCGCCGGGCAGTTTTACAGCATATGTTCCGTTAAATTATCAAAATGCTTATGTAGTAGTTACTGTTTCGGAAAATGAAATAACTAACATAGAGTTAGCCCCATTAACAGAAAACCAAGTTATTTTTTATCCTCTATTAGAAATTACACTTGAAAATATATCGGAATATATTTTAGAAAACCAAACACTAACATTTGAAAATGATATTTATGCACAAACTACAAGCAGAGTTTTAATAAACGCCATAGCAAGAGCAATAACCGAAGCAATGAATACCTCTGCTACTTATCTTCAGGAGGTTCCAGAGTTATAACGAACTTAATAAGCTCTGCAATATAATTAAAGCCACGCCGAAACACGGATGGCTTTTTTAATTTTCTAGCATCTTCTTTTGATATTCTATTTTGGTTCACTAGTTCTTTCAATTGTTTGTTCGTCATTATTAGTTCCTACTATAATTTTAAAAAGATTGATTATTCTTTGCTTGTTGGTCATTTTCTTCTCCCTATATAAAATTGGTGCTTTATATTAAAACTATATTGATGAGCGTGTTGTTTCGCGAAGCAAAACTCTTCAGCGAAGAAATATAGGTTTAATATTATTATACTGACGAAACAGTTTGACGAAGTATAAACTTATTTTCAATACACGGTAGGTCTATAGCTATTCTTGATACGTAAGACCTAGAGATTCCTAAAAGATTTGCAATTTCCCTTTGTGTAAGCTCTTCTTTGCCATAAAGCCCGTATCTAAGCTCTATTATTTGTTTTTCACGCCCGTGTAAAACTCTTTCTATGGCATTTAAAAGAAGCTTATTATGCATAGAAGTGTGAACTTCATCTTCTATGCTGTATCCCTCTGAAGCTAGTTTATCTTCAACTTTAATTTCATTTCCCTCTGCATCTGTGCCAAGCGTTTCTTGCATACTAATATCATTTTGGTATTTTTTCATTTTTCTAAGAGTCATAAGTATCTCATTTTCTATACAGCGGGCGGCATATGTTGCAAGGCGTGTGTTTTTATCTGCCTTGTAGCTATTTATGCCTTTAATTAGCCCTATAGTTCCTATGCCGATTAAATCCCCTGTTATGTGTCTGTGATTGTGATACTTTTTCACTATGTGTGCAACGAGCCTTAAATTATGCTCTATTAGCTTGTTTCTTGCGTTTTCATCTTCATCTATTTGTGAGATTAATTGCTGTTCTTCTTCTTTAGTTAGTATAGGCAGGAATGCATTTTCACCCACACTAATACCTCCTATAAATGAATTTTTGAAAAAATTTAAAAATTACTTGCTCGTTTTCTAGACAGCTTAATTAAAGATAAGCTTTAGTAATAGAAACGCCATAGCATTTTTAAAAGTTTCGTTCTTATATTATCTCATCATTTGCGTAGCGATATTTGTAACTTTTTGTGCCTTTGCTTATACTATTTTAAACTTGGGCATTCTTAAAAAATTATTTAAAAATATTTAGTAACCTAGCCAAGGATTAGATTTGGCATAGTTTAAATTTGGGCATTCTTAAAAAATTATTTAAAGATATTTAGTAACCTAGCCAAGGATTAGATTTGGCATATTTTAAATTTGGGCATTCTTAAAAAGACTAATATAAAATTTTCAAGCCGCCCGGCACCACTTTTATATTAATGGCTGTTTCTTGTATTATCTCGCCATCTACACAGCAGTATTTATCATTTTTTGAAACTATTTTCATATTACTTATTCTATACATAGAAGCGTTTGGTTGATTATGTAGATTTTTTCTAAGTATAGAAATAGCGTTCATAATACGCCTAAATTTTCCTTTGTACTCAACAATTAATAAATCTAAAAAACCATCTGTAACGGAAGCATTGTGCCCTAAATACATGCCGCCGCCGGCATAAATGCAATTGTGAATGCTTAAAAAATCGGCTGTAACTATTTTTTTCTCGCCATTAAATTCCAATTCATAAGTTTTTGCATTAAAGCTAAAAAGCATATTAACCATAGCGAAAAAATAGTTAGCTTTGTTATTATTTGCAAAGCTAGCCATTGCTCTTACCATATCTGTCGCTATTCCGTAACTTATAAATGAAAGCGAGCGGTATTTTTCATTTATAGTGGCATAGTCTATTAATTTTGGCTGTTTTTTTAATGCTTCTATATTTTTTTCTATATTAAATTTTATGCCAAGGGTTTTAGCCACATCATTTCCAGTGCCTAATGGAATAATAGATATTGGAATGTTCATATCCATACCGTTTATAACATCATATATGCTGCCATCACCCCCGGCTACTATTATTGGTTCTTTTGTTTTTGAAAGCTCTCTTGCTAGGCTTTTTCCATGCCCTTTTCTTTCAGTTTTATAGTTGGCATATAGTATTTTTTCGGCTTGAAGCCTATTCAAAAATTTTTTAAATTTTTCTGCCCCAATCCCTCTAGCAGCTTTCGGGTTAAATATTATTCTTATCATATATTATAGTTTAAGGCTATTTTGTAAAAATGTCAAGAATTTTTTATATACGTGCTTAAATGTAATTTATACCGTGTATATAGGCTATAATTTTAACGCACCTTTCTTAAAACTTAAGCTTTTAAGAGGTGGTCAATTCTTGCAAATTTTTATGTAGCCTACCTGCCATAGATTTAAACATAATTAGGCTAAGCCCTCCAGAAGAAATGCCGCCAACAATAGGAATAGTCTTAGAAACCCCTTTTGCAAAAATTTGTTTTGTCATTCTTATCCCTAAAATTTTTGCTGTTTCTTTTATAATTGGGTATATAGTTCCTTTTGTAAGGGCTTGATTAGCTATATGTTTTGCAAGGTGTGCTTGGGTAGGTATTAATATAGCTTTTAGAGCATTGTTTGCTTGTTGAACCCCAAACATAACTCCTAAAAATAGTATATACGTATTTTCTGAGCCATCATCTGATAATGTTTCAATATCTTCTATACCGTAAAGGTATGCTAATTTTTGAGATATACGCAATATATGGCCGTAAAACTGTGCCATATCGGTAGAAATCGTTGCTGCCATAGCAAAGACGCCCGGCACACCTGCTGCAAAAGATATAGCCGAAACTTTCAGAGTTTCATTAGCTATTGATTTTTTTGCTAATTTATTTATATATTCTAATGGAACGCCTGCTTTAATAGGTCCATCATTTATTATTGAGCCAATTTTATTAGCATATTTTGTGTTTTCAAAGTTCTTTCTGATATATTCTTTTCTATCTATTTTTATCGTTGGCAAGCTTGAAGCTTTTTTTATTACCTCGCTTACGTTTATTGGGGGGGGTGGCAGAATTTTTTTCTTCAAGGTAATCTTTATTGTAATCTTCATTCATAACTTTTGGGTCTCTTCATTAAATTTTTTAAATTTTTTATTTTTCAGTTCATTTATAACTATAATATATAATCTTACTACAAACGACAGCCGATTTCAATAGTATTTTTAAATTTTATTACATAAAGCACTTTTCTAATTGCTCATCGCACACATATTGCCATTAAAAAAATAATGTGATATAATATATACATATAAAATTTTAGGTTTAGTTCCCAATTAAACTTTTTGGAGGGGTAGCTTATGAAAGATTTAACACTAACGGTTAGCGGCATGAGCTGTGCTGCTTGTGCAAAAGCTGTTGAGCGGGTAGTTAACAGGCAAGAGGGTGTTACTGGGCAAGTGAATTTTGGCACGGAAAAAATAAAACTGCAATTTGATGAAAAAATAATAAATATAGAAAAAATCTCAGAAGTAATAGGTAAAGCAGGCTTCACTCTTCACACGGCTGAAGAAGCCGAAGAAGCAAAGAAAGACGAAGTTAAAAAACTTTTTCACATATTTAAATGGAGCTTAATATTAACTATACCGCTTTTCTTATTTTCAATGCTCCCTATGATTTTTTATAGCTTAGAGGGCGATTTTTTACCACCTCATTTAGACCCTATGAATTTCCCACACTATAATGGGCTCATTCAATTGCTCATAACACTTCCGATAATGTGGCTTAATAGAGATAGATTTAGAGCAGGGTTTCGGGCATTTTTTGCAGGCAATGCCAATATGGATTCTCTAATTGCAAAAGGTACTATGGTTGCATTTTTATTTAGCCTTTATATAACAATTGAAAATTTCTTTTTATTTGGCACAAGTTTGCACGTTTTAATGGAAGAAATGATTTTCATGGGAAGAAATCAATTTTACTATGAAACAGTAGGCGTTATTTTAACGCTTATCGTGTTAGGAAAATATTTAGAAGCGAAAACGAAAGGCGGTACTTCTGAAGCTATTAAAAAACTAATGGGGTTAGTTCCTAAAACTGCAATTGTAGAAAGAGACGGAAAAGATATAGAAATTCCTATTGAAGAAGTTGCAGTTGGGGATATTATATTAGTAAAGCCTGGCTCTAAAATGCCTGTAGATGGTGTAGTAATAGATGGCACAACTTATGTAGATGAATCAATGATAACGGGCGAAAGCTTGCCAATTGCCAAAAAAGCAGGGGATGAGATAATAGGGGCTAGCATAAATAAAAATGGCTCTATAAAATACCGAGCAACTAAAGTTGGAAAAGATACTGTGCTTTCTCAAATTATAAAGCTCGTTGAAGATGCACAAGATAAAAAAGCCCCTATTGCAAGAATAGCAGATAGCATTTCAGGTAAATTTGCATATGCAGTAACTATAATCGCTGTTTTATCAGCTGTGGCTTGGTTTATAGCAGGTTATGATTTTACATTTGCTATGGTAATATTAGTTTCAATTTTAGTTATTGCTTGCCCTTGTGCATTAGGTTTAGCAACACCAACTGCTATAATGGTTGGCACGGGAAAAGGTGCTGAAAATGGTATTTTAGTAAAAGGGGGCGAAAGTTTAGAAATAGCTCATAAAATAGATACAGTAATTTTAGATAAAACAGGAACGATAACAGAGGGGAAGCCAAATGTTACAAATATAATTACTAATGGCAGCTACACAGAAGATGAACTTTTATTAATAGCCGCTTCTGTAGAAAAAAAATCGGAACACCCACTAGGCGAGGCTATATTTAAGTTTGGAATAAATAAATTAAAAACTCTCGAAGAATTAGACCAATTTGAAGCTATAACGGGTAATGGTGTTCGTGCTGTTGTAAAAAATAAAGAAGTTTTAATAGGTAATAAACGTCTTATAGAAGCTTTTATTAATTCAGAGATTTTAGAAGAAGTTTCAAATGCTGCTTTTGGCGAAGCTAATACACCGTTGCAAATAGCTAATTTACTTTCAACAGAGGGCAAAACGCCTATGTATATTGCAATAGACGGGCAGTTTGAAGGAATAATAGCCGTTGCAGATGTTATAAAAGAAAATAGCAAAGAAGCTATAAAAAGGCTGCAAAGCTTAGGCTTAGAAGTAATAATGTTAACTGGTGATAATAAATTGACCGCTGAAGCTGTAGCAAAAGAAGTTGGCGTTCATAAATTTTTAGCAGAAGTGCTTCCAGGGGATAAAGCTGAAAATGTAGAAAATTTAAAAAAGCAAGGTAAAAAAGTAGCAATGGTAGGGGACGGTATAAATGATGCACCAGCCCTTGCAGCAGCAAATATAGGCATTGCAATAGGCACGGGTACAGATGTTGCAATAGAGTCTGCAGAGATAGTTTTGATGAATGGTGATTTAGGCGGCGTTGCAAGTGCTATTTACTTAAGTAAGCAAACTATGCGAAATATAAAGCAAAATTTATTTTGGGCTTTTTCATATAATGTTTTAGGCATACCAATTGCAGCAGGGCTTTTGTATTTATTTAACGGTCCGCTTTTAAACCCTATGATTGCAGCCCTTGCCATGGCTTTTAGCTCTGTTTCTGTTTTGCTTAATGTTATGAGAATAAAGCTTGTAAATTTGAGTTAGAAGAAAATCGAAGTTTTTATTTTAATTTTCAAGGCATTAGGTTGGAAAAATAACATTAAAATATATATTTGCTAATCGATTTGTTTTTCGAAGCAAAACTCTTAAGCGAAGCAATTTATATTTTAATGTTAGAAGCTTAAATATACCAAAACGCACATAGTATATGTACACTATGTGCGTTTTGTTTTTTTATTATTATCTGAAGATTTACTATACTTTTTTAAATTTTCCATAACTTTGGCGTTAATTTTATCTATTGGCATACCCATTAAAAGCTCTAGCCCCTCTTCTATATGTTTAACTGCATATATGTGGAACTCATCTTTTTCAACTGCTTCTATAACTTCAGATTTGAGCATTAAATCATTTATATTTGTATAAGGTATTAATACACCTTGGTTTCCAGTAAGCCCTAGGCTTTTACAAGTATCAAAAAAGCCTTCAATTTTTTCTGTTACACCGCCTATTGGCTGTATGTGTCCAAATTGGTTCATACTACCGGTTACCGCAAGCTCTTGTGAAAGGGGAAGCTCTGAAATAGCAGAAATTATAGCATAAGCTTCAGTGCTCGAGGCTGAATCACCGTCTATCCCACTATAGTTTTGCTCAAAAGCAATGCGTATAGAGACAGAGATAGGACTTTCTTTAGCATAAGTGCTGCCTATATAGCCAGTAAGAATATGCACCCCTTTATCATGAAGCTTGCCTGAAAGGCGGGCTTCTTTTTCTATATTTATAATACCATTTTCACCTGTGTAGCAAGTTGCAGTTATTTTAGATGGCTTTGCAAATGCGTATTCTTCCATATCTATTACTGCCAAGCCGTTAATTTGACCAACACGGCTTCCAGAAGCTTCTAATAGAAGCGTTCCATTTTCTATCATCTCGGTTAGCTTTTCTTCATATAAATTGTGTCTATTATCTCTTGCTTTTAATGCTTTCTTTAAAAGCTCTAGCGTAACTACTTCTTTTCCCTCTATTTTAGCCCATGTGGCTGCTTCTTCTAATATTTGTTTAGCTAAGTTAAAATCGGCAGTTAGTTTATTTTTCTTTCCTGCTTCTCGCATTAAAAAACGGATAAATTCTATTTCAGCTTCTTCCGTAAGGTTTGCATTATTTTTTATAAATGATAAAACTTTATGGGCATTTTTTTGAAAGTCCATTTCATGGTCAAATTCTGCCCTTATTTTAAATAGTTTTTTAAAATTCTCATCGTATGAAAGCACGTTATAAATGTAATAATCGCCCAAAAGAATTACTTTTAAATCTAAATTTAAGGGTTCTGGGTTTATCATATTTAGCGTTATCGTTTGGAATTCTCTTATCGGCTCGATTATCGCTTTTTCTCTCTTTAAGGCTGTGAAAAGAGCATCTAAGGCTAAGTAGTTAATATCATGCACGTATATAATTAAATAACCGCCATTTGCCTTGTGCAAAGCCCCCGCCCTAATTTTAGTAAAGTCTGTTGTATAGTTGCCGTATTCATTATCATATTCAATTTCGCCTACTATATCTCTATAGCCTGCTGTGTTTAAAAATATTACTGGTGCATGTTCAAGCTCTTTATTATTTACTATCACATTTACTTTATATTTTTCAAGTGGATTTTCAGCATCTTTTTTACTAGCCCAAGGCATCATCATTAACATTTCTTCTTCTGAAGAATCGGCTTCATATGTGAATAACTCAAGATTTTCAAGCATATCTTCTTTTGCTTGTTTTAAGTAATCAACTATATCTTCGTATTTTTCGTATTTTATTAAAAGTTCGCCTATGTAACTTCCTATTTTAAATAGCAATTTTTCATATTCAAGCTCTGTAATCGATTTTCTAACTTCTGCTTCAAATGATTTAATTTTTGCCATTATAGGCGAAAGTAGTTTTTTTAAATTTTTGCTTTCTTCCAATATTCTTTGCTGTTGTTCTTCTTCAAGCTCGCTAAAATCTTCTTCAGAAACTGCCTTTTCATCTATTATTGGTAAAAAGTATATGCCTGTATCTGAATGTTTCACTTCAAAATTTTGAAGCTTTGCTTTTTCGGTAATTATATTTATTAGCGTTTCTCTTCGGTCTTCAAATTTTTTAATAATTTTTGATTTAGCTTCTTCATATTCATCCCCTTTGATTACCTCGGTTAAGATATAGGTTAAATCTTCTACTAAGCTGCTCATATCTTTTTTAAAAATTTCACCTAAGCCTTTTTCAAGCTTTAAAAGTTTCGGTGTTTTTGGGTTTTCAAAATTATATACATAGCATAAATCGGGTGGTGCTTGGCGTTTTTCTGCTAGTTCTTTTGCAAGCTTTAAAGCTAGCGTTTTTTTCCCACAGCCTGCAGACCCTGCCACATATATATTATAATTTTTTTGTTCCATAAAGAGCCCAAATTTTAATGCTTCTATAGCTTTTTCTTGCCCTATAGCACCTTTTGTGTCTTTAAATAAAGAAGATGATTTTTCGCTTAAATCATCAAGTTTTGCACTTTGCACTATTTTTTCTATATCAAAATTATTTAAGTCGGTTGGTGTTAATTTTTTCAAATCATTCTCCTTGTTGAATATTGAGTGCCTCTAAAAACTGTTAAGTTTGTTAGAAAAGGCACGTTAAATATAGCCTGTTCTTTGGGCTTTTCAAGGGGGAGCTAGAAAGGCGTTAGTTTTTAATATTTTTAATCATCACAAGTGCATTTTCTGTTGGTTTTTTATAATAATTTTTCCGTTCGCTTATTACTTCAAACCCATTTTTTATATATAAATTTATCGCATTTTCGTTAGATTTTCTAACTTCCAAAAAAAATTTTGAAACACCGCCCGTTTTTGCATTATTGCAAATCTCAAAAAAATCTTTTAAAAGGCTCGTTGCAATGCCTTTTCTTCTATACTTTGGAAGCACTTCTATATTAATAATATCTGCTGTGTCAAATACTATCATATATTCTATAAAGCCCTCTGGAATGGTTATTTTCTCTATCATAGTTCAAATTTATTAATTATTGGTTATAATAATTGAGTGCCTCTAAAAACTTCTAAGTTTTTTAGAAAGGCACGTTAAAGATATCCCGTTCTTTTTGATTTTTCTAAAAGTTCTCTTTCTGCTTGCGGCTTTCTTAAATAGTT
>WRFW01000189.1 GCA_009787435.1 Defluviitaleaceae bacterium | reverse complement strand
ACCAAATATAGGTCCAAGACCAGCTATGTTTAAAAATTGGGTAAGTAAAACTTTCCACCAAGGCAGTATTTGGTAGTCGACACCATCTGCCATTCTATTTGCAGGTGTCGGAATGCTGTCGTCTGGGCCAACAATTTTGTTGACTACACGACCGTAAGTGAAGTAGCCGATTACTAAGATAGCTACACAGATTAGAAACGTTATCATAAATTTCTATCTCCTTCTTAAATTAAATTTGTATAACTATTATACATTATACTAGGGGTTTTTGTCAAGTGTGTATATTTGTTTTTCTGTTAATTTGTCGGTTATATAAAAATCAATGGCAAATCGAACACTTTCGGCTATTGATGCACTATTTCTTATTACAACATTATGAAAGTTATCTTCTTTCATAAGCCTTTCTGTAATTATTGGCAAAAAATTTGGCTGCCCTGTAATGTTTATATTAAATCTTCTTGTGTTCGTATTAAAAGAAATATCACTTAATTGCATAGGATATACATAATTTAATATTTTGCTTATATATTGTTCATAATCATTTTCCCCGCCTAGCTTTATTAGTATATCTCTTGAGAGGTTTATTAATTCTATTCTTTCTTTCAATTTCAAAACTAATTCGTTTGCTTCTATGTAATTTTGCCCTATATAGTTTAAATAAAGCAATTTTGCTTCCCTTTCATTGCTAATGTTTTCTAAAATCTCGTTTGTAAAAATATATGCTGCTAAAATCACAAACCAAAAAAAGGCTATTTTAAATGCAGTGCTTTTAGCTTTATACTGCTCTAAATAGCTGCTTGGTAAAAGATTTAGCTGTTTCTTTCTCAGTTTTATTTTTTTATTTTTAAATTTGAGTTGCCTAGCTTTTTCTATAGCAAATTTAAAATTTATATCTTTTTTCGGCATAATTTTTTCCTTGCTTAATATTATACTATATTTCTACAAACTTTTCAAGGCTCTAAAATTAATTTTTCTATTTACTTTTTGGCACGGCTATTATATAATATAAACTATGGAAAATAAGAAAAAATATATAAAACTGCATAAGAAAACAGGCATTGCAGGTAAGTTTAAAAAAGAAAACTTAGCAAAGCTTCTTTTGCCTAAGTTAGCTAGCATGTTTGCAAATTTAGTATCTATAGGTCCTAGAATTATTTTGCGTTCTGCTTTTCAACTTTTGCGTGCAAATATATGGACTAGGCTATTGAGCACATTTGTTTTAGTCGCTTTTGATTTATATAGCTATGCAAGAAGAAAAATATCAACTAAGCAGTTTATAATAAATATAATTTTATCTTTAATGCTTTTATTAGGCGGCACAGCCGGGTGGATAGTCGGAACTAATAGTGCGTTAGTAGTAGTTGCAGAAAACACAATGCTATGGGTAATAGCAGGTATTATAGGGGCAGGAATATTAAGCGGGTTATTAGATTTTGCAGCGAAAAAAGTATTAGGAAAATTCATAAAGACAGATGTTGAAAATATGTTAGAAATATTTAATGAAGAATATGAGAAAATTTGTATAGAAAAAAATATAGAAAATATAGAAGAATTAGCTAAGCACATAAAAATTACAGAAAAAAATTGCATTGATTGCTATTCTGTGAAAGATAAACATAAATTTGCAAAAGACTTTATAAAAAAAGAGATGATTAAATATTCACCTCTCCCATGATGCTAGTTCTTCATTATTTTGTTCTATTTGGTTTAAAATACTTTCTTCTATTTGAAAATTAGCATTAAACACATCTTGAACTGTTAGCACATTTTCACCAGTGTTAATTGCAGAGGTGATTACTGCCATAATTTGTTCAAAATAGTGCTCATTAAAATGATTTAATACAAATAAACCTATAGCTAGAATAGCAACGCCTATAGCTTGGTAAAAAAATATGCTATGTTTTTCTTTGCTTTTTTTCTTTTTAAACATAAAATCCTCTTTTGCTTTTCTATTTGCTTTTTTATTCATAATCACCTTTGCTATAAAATTGCTAATAAACTTCACTAATGATTATTAAGCTGCACAAAAAACTTCAGCTTTTAAAAATTTACGCTCTAAAATATTTAGTAACAGGAAACCTTAAGGCTCCCTGTTGATTTTTCCTAATGTATTATATTTTTCCTTAGTGGCAAGCCCACCTCTAATGTGTCTTTCAGATTTATTAACTTCTAAAACTCTTCTAGCTTCGCCGGCGAGTTTCGGATTTATTTTTTCTAATCTTTCAGAAACATCTTTATGGACTGTGCTCTTACTTATGCCAAATTTTTTTGCAGTATCTCTTACAGTAGCTTTGTTTTCAATAATGTAGCTTGCTACTTTATTTGCCCTCTCTTCTATGTAGGGTTTTATAGTTTTAATTCCTCCTCTCGCAGATAGGATTTTCACCTTTTCGAGATTTTAACTTTAGCCCTTTGGGCATTTAAATATTCTCTATAGATTATATTACAATCGCATAATGTTTATTCATTGATACATTAATAACATTAAAATTCTGTAACAACAATTTCTAAAAAGCGGGTTTTGTGGTAAAATGTATTTAACTATACTTTTTACAAATGAGGAGGAAAGAATGAAAAAAATAAAGTCGGTAATCTTCACTTTGGCTCTTTTTGCCGCTCCCTTAACTGTTTACGCAAATGATATTTCTGTAACAGGCGACCAAACAGTAATATTAGATGGGCAAGTTTTATTGCCAGCTTACCCATTAATAGTAGTAAATGATAGGCTTATGGTGCCGCTTAGAAGCTTTGCAGATGCTATGGATGCTCAAATAACTTGGGAAGAAAATATTCAGCAAGTTAGCGTTTTTAGAGACGGTCGATTTTCATTTATTCGTATTGGCAACTCTATAATACAAAGTGGGGAATACACTATAAATAATTTCGGCGAACGCAGCTTAGGGTTAGTACGCACTGGCACTATGGATGCACCTGCAATAATTTTCGCCGATAGAACATACATACCACTTAGAGCTGTTTCTGAAAGCTTAGGTGCTTCTATTGAATGGATAGAGCAAAGCTCAACAGCAGTTATTATTTCTACACCGCAAGCTTCTAATAACAACAACCAAGTTGTTGGAAGCGGATTATGGAGTGTGCCAATTATTGGAGACCCTAGTCTTCCAAGTGGGGGGGCGAGTAATGTTAATGATTTACAAACCTCTAATAATAATCAAAACATCCAAAATCAAACCCAAAATAATCAACCTGCTCAGCAGCAATTACCAGAAAACTATGGTGATTTTTCTAACACTAGCCATTTCACAAATATAACTTCAAGGCAAGCTTCAGCCCGCCACCAAGATTCAAACGACCACCCTTTTATATTGGTTGTATATAATAGCGACAGCCACCATTCAAGAATGGTAGTTCCAAATATTCAAGATGCGGCACAGCGTGCAAGAATTAGAGTTTTCGGATTAGATCGGTACACAAATAACCCCCAAAACAATGAAGCAGATAATTCTTGGATGTGGCAATTTATTCGCCAAAATGCTTTAACAGACCCAGCTATATTTTTAGTATACGGTAGAACAAACGTTAGAATTATAAGCCGCCAAAATATAAATTTAGAAACAATTGAAAGACAGTTTATAGAGTTTGCCATACGCTCTGAAACAGGAATAGAAGTTGGAGACTT
The DNA here is from genome assembly GCA_009787435.1 of Defluviitaleaceae bacterium. Classification (GTDB taxonomy): domain Bacteria; phylum Bacillota; class Clostridia; order Lachnospirales; family UBA5962; genus WRFW01. The sequence continues at coordinate 7,689 of WRFW01000189.1, read as the reverse complement.
TAGAAACACAAATTGGTTTAGAAATGTTACTAGCCAAAATGTAAGAACTATGTATGAAAATAATAATGAATTTATTTTTATTCTTTACGATAGCTCTCAACGTGAATCTGAAATATATGTTCCATTTTTAATGGCAGCGGCGAGGGAACTAAATCATAGAGCAGTATACGCTGTAGATGTTGACAGAAACCCTAATTATAGAAGCCATTTGCAAAGTTTAAATGTTAATATGGGCAATAACTACCCACAAGTTTTCTTAATTTATAACGATAGAAATAGCAATCGCTCTGAAGCAGTTCTTACACCGAGAAATTTAAACGATGCAAGATATACTATAATAGAATTTTTAACGAATAGTGTAATCTTTGAAACACCAAACAATAGTGGAAACCAAGGCGGTGGTTCTAATAACCAAGGTCAAGGGAGTATTGGCGGCGGAAATCAAAATTTTGAAGACTTACACCACTATCGTTTTCCAAACACTTCTTCATTTACTATAAACGAGCGTTTTAGACTTGGCAATAACTTTATTGTTGCAATATATGATAGCAGCCGCCCAGAAACTATAACAATTGCAGAAGCGATAAGAGGGGCAGCAATAGCAGCAGATGTTACTGTTTATGCTGTAAATTTAAATAGTTCCGTTTGGAGCAATAGAAATAGCGATGCTTTATATTGGCTTCGTTTGGCAAGGGGTAATAATGATACTTCAGTTGAATTCCCGGTGATGATTCATTTTAATAATTACCAAGTGCAAGGCGGTGGTTTAGTTGAATTTAGACAGACAAACCCAGATTTAGCACTTCAAGCAGCCCATAATTTTATAATAAGAACTAATGTAAGGAATTAAGACACACTATTAATTTGCCCCTATAAAATAAAAACTAATACTATATGCACACAGTTAGGAAGCAGTGGCTAAAATTGTTCGCAATATAGAATTAGTTTTTATTTTTTTTCCTGCTATATCACAAAGTGATTACAAAGCTTTAATGATAGGGTGAAAATCTCCTTAATTTTGTGGAAATAGTTAGAGATAAGTTTTTCAAAAACTTTCTAAATAAAACTAAGGAGAATTTAACTGTGAAAGAAACAGAAGAATTAAGTATACAAAACCGCTCATCAATAACAGGTACAGAAAGCTTAAGAGATGAAATTACCATTCCACGCCCCGTAACCTTTAATGCAAATGGTGGCACAATAGAAGAGGGTAGAGGGTTAGTATTAATAAGACCTGGTGAGCCAATAGGCACTTTGCCAACAGCTTCAAGGGAGCATTTTAACTTTAGAGGTTGGTGGGCAGAAAGGATAGGCGGGCGAGAAATAACACCAAATGAAATAATAACGAGAGCAATTACAGTTTTCGCTAGGTGGGCAAGCAATCCAAAGAACAATAACTTTTTATCCAAACGGCGGAAACGGTGGCACAACTCGCCGCATAGTTAATAGTGGGCAGCCATTGGGGCTTCTTACTACAATCACAAGAGCAAACCACACCTTTGCCGGTTGGTGGACAGACCCAAATGGTGGCAATCAAGTAAATCAAAATACTATAGTATCAACAAATATGAGGCTTTTTGCAAGATGGACAGTAACAGTAACCTTTAATGCAAACGGCGGCACAGCTGCTAACACAACTCGTCAAGTTTTCAGTGGGCAAAATATAGGGGCTTTACATACAATCGCAAGAGCAAACCATACTTTTGCCGGTTGGTGGACAGAAAGAACTGGCGGCACGCAAATAACCCCAAATCATATGATAACTAGGCACACAACCTTTTTTGCAAGGTGGCGAGCAACAGTTACTTTTAATCCTACTTTAGGTGCAGTTTCTCCAACTACTAGAGATATACTTACAGTAGCTCCAATTGGTCCGCTTCCAATTCCAATTGGCAGAAATATAACTTTTGGCGGCTGGTGGTTTAATACAGTTGGCGGTGCTCAAGTAACCGAAACTACAAGTGTAACAGCTAGTGTTACTTATTTTGCAAGGTGGCACGCCGTTATAACTTTTATAGGTGGAAATCAAAGCAATATGCCAATGAGAACAGTAATTGCACAATTAAACTCTACCCTCAGAAATTGGGCAAACCCAACAAGACCAAACTACATTTTCAATGGTTGGTGGACACAACCAAATGGTGGGCAAAGATTAACGACCCAAACATTAATAACAGAAAATATAACCTTTTTCGCAAGATGGACGCCAATAGTAAGAACAGTGCAATTTAACCCAAATGGTGGAGAGGGTGGTGTACTGAGAAGAAGTGTAACTATAAATAATCCAATAGGCATACTTCCAACACCAACGAGACAAGGGCACACATTTGCAGGCTGGTTTACTGAAGCTGCAAGAAGCACTAATCAAATAAATGAAAGCAGTATAATAACAGCAGATGTTACCTTTTTTGCAAGGTGGCGTATAACAGTTCAGTTTAACCCAATGGGTGGAACAGTAACCCCTAATTTTATACAAATGATATGTAGAGATGAAAGAGCAGCTTTTCCAACTCCAACGAGACCAAATTTTAGATTTGAGGGTTGGTTTAGAACGCCAACTGAAAGGTGGCAGCAAAACCCTTCTACTCTCGCTGAAAGTACAATCTTATTTGCAAGGTGGACACCATTGGCTAATGTATCAACTGCAACGGTTACATTTAATACTATGGGTTGGGGAAGTAACCACACAAGACAAGTAGTAATAGGTACACCGATAGGCATATTGCCGCCAGCCGCCGCTTCTATTAGACCGAATATGTCTTTTGGAGGTTGGTGGACAGGACAAAATGGAACGGGTGGGCAAATAACACCTAATACAATAATAACAGGGAATATGACCGTATTTGCAAGTTGGCGTGTTTGGATAAGATTTGATGGCAATGGAGTAAGAGACCCTGGTGCATTTTTTAATGTATTTTTAAACAGACCTTTAAGAGAAATCTCTGGACTTATAGATGGTGTATTACCGACTTTAAATAGAGAGGGTTATGAATTTATAGGTTGGCATTTAAACTCATTAGCAGGCGGTTTGGTAAATATGAATATGTTGGTTAGTTCTTCTATTACTTTAGTTGCAGGTTGGAGACCGCTTACAGGAAGTACACAACTGCCTAATAGAATAGTAGTTTTTAATCGTAACGGTGGTATTGGCAATAATTTAACTATACCTGTTTTGAATGGTCGTACATTACCATTTTTGCCATCTTCAGGCACTAGAGATGGTCATACTTTTTTAGGTTGGTTTACTTCTGCTACAGGTGGCACGCAAATAGATACAACTACAATAATAACAGCAGATATAACCTTTTTTGCCCAATGGCGAACAAATCCACCAATAATAATATCACCGCCAATAGCTTCCCCAGTTGAAAACCATAATGTTGAAGTTAATTGGGTATATAATCCTGAAGTTAATAACTTAATACAAACGATAGCAGTAAGAGATTTAACAGCCCCACAAACGCCTTTAATTATTCCGCAAACAACGGTTGCTTCAAACAATAGAAGCTTCACAATAAGGCAAGATTTGCTTACAGCAGGGCATAGATATAGAATAGCCCTATCCGCTAGGGTTGGCAACAGCCATGAGGGTTGGCGAGAGTTAGAGTTTTCGGTTAGAGAACACTTTGACCATACTTCATCTGCTCCAAATTCATTCTTCGTTATTCAACCAACTCAAAATCTTGATATGCGTACTTCAGAAGTAAGTAATTTTAATGATACTAGAGCAAGAAATAATGCTAATTATCAGAGTGATCTACGCCAAGCTAATAATTCGCTTTCTCAACTTCATCAAGCAATATATACTGGATCCTATGTATTACCATTTACAAATAATAACGATAGTAACTTTTCACAAGGATTTTGGGGGTCATTTTCTCATGCAGGAGTAATAAGACAAAATCATAATTCTTGGGGAGCTATTGATATTGGAACTTTAGGAAGACAAGGTTTAGAATTATATTCTATGTTAGATGGAACAGTAACAGCAATAGAAATGAGAAATAATGGAGGTTCTTTTGTAGATATAGAGACTTCTATTAACGGGGTTATTTATGTTTTAAGATATTTGCATGTTGACCATAGAGGTGGATTTGAAACTCCTATTTCTTTAGGTATACAAGTTGGTCATAGAGTTCAAAGAGGGGCTAGAATAGGAACTGTTGGCGGTGAGCCATCTTGGAGAACACATATTCACATTGAAGTTATAAGAAATGGTTTAAGATTAGACCCATTAAGATTTTTCGACCTTGAAAAACAGTATAGATTTGGAGCATATTAATTTTATTTATTAAAGTTGCTGGTTTTTATTTATCAGCAACTTTGATTTTATTATTAATTAATAATTTCTAAAATATTTATACTGCTTAAACCGCCGTTGTCCATAAATACTAGAGTAAAGTTATCTAACCGTATTGTTATATTTTCAAAAATAACTTCTTGTTTTTCAGAGTAGAAAAATTCATAAAAATTTAGTATTGTTTCATGTAATTTAATTTCTGCTATTTTAAAAAATTTTACTTCATTTTGTATGGTGAATTTTAAGTTTCTTTGATCATCGTATATTGAAATAGGAAATAATTCATTATATTGTTTATGGGGGTTAAAAAGAATAAATGGATTTTCAAATATATCGTGCCAAACTATAAAATTGCCTGTTACTAATAGGTCTCCAAAAAATTCAGCTACTGCTGTATGGTGATACATTTTATTATTTCTTGAAAATATTGTTGAATTTTTTATATTATATAGAACCATGTTAAGAAATTTATCCCCCTGCTTTAGTTTTCTTGGTTCTATTGTATTACTAGCGTTTGTTACAAAAATATAGTCAACTTCAATTATTTCTAAAGTATAATTTGTGTTTGAATTTTGTTCAGCCGTTAATAAGATTATGCTTCTAACATTATCAACAATACCTCTTAATCTACTTTCAGAATTCCTGCTAATTCCAAATCCAATAATAGGCATCATAACCAAAACACCCAAAATTATTTTATTCATATCACACCTCTTTTTTTCATTTATTCTTAATACCATTATACCACATCACCCCTTAATATGTAAACAACAAAAAACATGTTACAACAATTTAAAGAAGCCTATCCAATATACATCTTTTGATAAAATAACCCTCATTTATATCAGCCCCCTGCAAGTGGTTAAAAAAAATTCTATATTTTACTTGCATTTTGGTTAAAATATTGTTAAAATAGTAGGTAAGCATTTTTTAAGAATTTTTTTAACAGAGGTATGATACGTAGATGGGACTTTTACAAAAGATATTTGGAAACTATAGTGAAAAAGAAGTTAAGAGGATAAAACCTAGAATAGCAGAAATAGATAGTTATGAACCCGCTTTGCAAAAGCTTTCAGATGAAGAATTAAAAGCAAAGACGGATGAATTTAAACAGAGATTAGAAAAAGGCGAAACCTTAGATGATATTCTTCCCGAAGCTTATGCAGTAGTTAGGGAAGCTTCCAAACGTGTCCACAATATGAGACACTTTGAAGTGCAATTAATAGGTGGTATTGTGCTTCATGAGGGGCGTATTGCTGAAATGCGAACTGGTGAGGGTAAAACATTAGTTGCAACCGCACCCGCCTATTTAAACGCTTTAACAGGGCGTGGTGTGCACGTAGTTACCGTTAACGACTACTTAGCAAAAAGAGACTCCGAAGAAATGGGGCTTCTTTATGGCTTCTTAGGGCTCACCACTGGTTGTATTCTTAATAATATGAAGCCCGAAGAAAGGCGAGAAGCGTACGCCTGTGATATAACATATGCAACAAATAACGAGCTAGGCTTTGATTATCTTAGAGATAACATGGTAGTATATGAAAAAGACTTAGTTCAGCGTGGGTTAGTCTTTGCTATAGTCGATGAGGTCGACTCTATCCTTATTGATGAAGCTAGAACACCTTTAATTATCTCTGGGCAAGGAAATAAAAGCACACAGCTTTATAAAGTAGCGGATAGTTTCGCAAAGACACTTAAAAAAGGGCAGTTTTTAAACGAAAAAGAAGCTTTAAATCCTCTAACTCGTGAAGAAATTAAAGAAGAGGGCGACTTCGTAGTTGATGAAAAAGCCAAGACAGTTACTTTAACTCAAGAAGGGGTCGTTAAAGCGGAGCGTTTTTTTGGTGTTAATAACTTTTCAGATGCTGAAAATATTGAAATACAACACCATGTAAACAATGCTTTAAAAGCAAATTACAATATGCATAGAGACCAAAATTATGTAGTCCAAGATGATGAGATAATTATAGTGGATGAATTTACAGGTCGTTTAATGCAAGGCCGCCGCTATTCAGATGGGCTTCACCAAGCTATAGAAGCTAAAGAAAATGTTAAAGTTAATCGCGAAAGCAAAACTATGGCAACTGTTACATTCCAAAATTTCTTTAATAAATATGAAAAAAAAGCCGGAATGACAGGTACAGCGATGACAGAAGAGGGTGAATTTAGAAGCATATACGGAATGGACGTTGTCCAAATTCCTACTAATAAACCCCTTTTAAGATTAGACCATCCAGACCAAATTTATAAAACCCAAGCCGCTAAAATTCGTGCTATAGTTAGAGACGTTAAAGAATCTTATGAAAAAAAGCAGCCTGTGTTAGTCGGAACTGTAACAATTGAAAAATCTGAGCTTTTAAGTGCTGCTCTTAAAAAAGAGGGCATACCACACAATGTTTTAAATGCTAAACACCATGAAAAAGAAGCAGAGATAGTAGAGCAGGCAGGGCAAGCAGGTGCAGTTACAATTGCTACAAATATGGCTGGGCGTGGTACGGATATTAAGCTAGGCGAGGGTGTAGCCGCTGCAGGCGGTTTAAAAATTATAGGCACCGAACGCCATGAATCACGAAGAATAGATAACCAGCTTCGCGGGCGTGCTGGTAGGCAAGGAGACCCTGGTGAAAGCCGTTTCTATCTTTCCACTGAAGATGATTTAGTTAGGCTTTTTGGCGGCGAAAAAATGGGTCGCTTAATGGACACTTTAAAAATTGATGAAGATGACCCAATAGAACACGCAATGCTTACAAGAAGTATAGAAAATGCTCAAAAGAAAGTGGAGGGTAACAACTTCGGCATTCGTAAACATTTATTAGACTATGATAAAGTAATGAATGAACAGCGTGAAACTATATATGGCGAGCGTAACAAAGTTCTCCGTGGTGATGATTTAAGAGAACAACTATTAGGCTTCATTAAAAGTGTAGTTGAAAGAGGAGTGGATGCTAATATTTCTGAAGAAGATGGCATTGAAGAGCCAGTTAATTTAGCAGGCTTAAATGAATATTTCCTGCACTTGCTTCAAGGCGAAAAAATATCTATGGCAGAAGAAGATTTGAAAAAGCCTAACAAGCAAGTCTTTAAAGAAGAATTAATAGACCGCATAAAGAGAAAATATTTAGCTAAAGAACAAGAACTAACAGAAGAAAAAATGCGTGAAATAGAACGCTCTATACTTCTTCGTATGATAGACCAAAAATGGACAGACCACATAGATTCTATGGACCAAATGAGACAAGGTATCTCTTTGCGTGCTTTTGGGCAGAGAGACCCACTCGTTGAATACCAATTCATAAGCTATGATATGTTTGAAGAGCTTTCAGCAAATATTCAATTAGATACTCTTCGTATGCTCTTAAATTTAAGGCTTCAAACACCAGAAGACACAG
>WRFW01000188.1 GCA_009787435.1 Defluviitaleaceae bacterium | reverse complement strand
CCTCAACTTTTTGGGCGTAGAACAGCTTCTTTACAAGAATTTTGGAATGCAACTTCTAATTACCACGGATATGAAACGCTCATCTTTCCTGTTAATTTTTTCAATACGAGCTCTGATTTTTCCATTGTAGAGCCTATTATTTCTCAGGGAAGGCTTTTAACAGATACTACTCTTTCTTATGACGTATACCAAGATATAAACTATCAATGGATTTTGCCTAGTTCAGTTTTTGAAACGAATGGGCGATTGAGCCTTTTTAATAGACCTTTTTTAAGTAGATATGTAAGCCCTGGTAGGTTTTTTGTTGGTTATGATACTTTTCAACTGGCTCAATCGCGAGAGATAGAAGTAAATGCTGTTTTTGCTCCTTTCCCTCTTTTGATTGTTGATAATGAACGCTTAAATATATCGCCTACATGGTATTTTAACGCTGGTATGGTAAATAACAATGTTTTTCGTGCTTTTATGGGTCAGCGTGAAGATGGCACTTTTATTGTAGGTAATACAACGGCGAACATATCACAACTGCAAGATATTGTGATTGAACTTGGATTAGTAAATGCAACTAATATAGATGGTGGGGCTTCAGCTAGCATTATGTTAAATGGTAATATTGTTACACCCCCTGGGAGGGCTCTGGCATCCGTTGCACTTTTGTCAAGAAATACCCAACCTAGTCCTAGTGATACAACATTAGTACAAGCACAATCATCTACTTCGCTTTCTGTATTTATAAATAATGTGCCGTTATTATCTGAGGTAGCCCCGCAAATTATTGGTGGCAGCACAATGCTGCCTTTGCGCGCTGTTGTAGAGGCTATTGCCCCGTTAGCTAATATAGAATTTGACGAATCAACACAGAGAATAACAATTGGGGCACAAGATATACAACTGCAAATGACAATATCAAGCAATATCGTTAATATAAATAACCAATCTATAGAAGTTCCACAAGCGCCTATTATTGTTTCAGACCGCACTTTAGTTCCTTTGCGTGTTATTGCTGAAGGCTTTGGCGCCTCGGTAGAATGGGATGCAAGCACACAGACTGTATCAATAGAGTTTTAGAGAGGCTTTTTAATGTAGGAGGTAGTAAATTAATATGGCTAACACGAAAGAAATAAATATTATGCAAAGAAGTTTTTTGCACGATTTGTATTTAGTTAGAAAAAATAACAAGGAAGAAAATGAAATCTTAAATCAACTCATTTCAAGAATAGAAGTTGCAATGGATATAGAAGAAATAGCTTATGTTAAGGAAAAAGCAGGTGCATAGCTAAATAAATAGGGAGTAAAATATTGAATAACGATAATAAAAAGTACACAATTAGTTTAGATATTGGAACAAATTCTGTTGGCTGGGCAGTGCTTAGTGATTTTGAGCTTGCTAAGAAAAACAAGAAAATCAAAATAATAGAAAATGGACAAGTTAAAATTAAGAAGCAACGCACAAACCTTTGGGGTGCCAGACTTTTTGACGAGGCTAGCACAGCAGAGGGTAGAAGATTAAAAAGAGGGCAGCGCCGCCGCATAGCAAGGCGAACTAAAAGGCTTAATTATTTGCGTAATATTTTTGAAGAACATATCGCTAAGTTTGACCCAAACTTTTTTCATAGGTTAGAAGAAAGCTTTTTACAAAACGATGATGATAATAAACTTATCAAAACAGACTACCCTTTATTTAGCGGAGCTTTGGGGAGTATGAAAGATAGTGCCCCCTTTTCCCTAGGTGAAACTTATACAAACGAAGCAGTTTATTATGAAAAATACCCAACTATTTATCATTTACGCCACCGATTAATGGAATATGAAACCCAAGCCGATTTGCGATTAGTTTATTTAGCATGCCACCATATTTTAAAATATCGTGGGCATTTTGTGAACCAAGGGCAAACTTTTAATATGGAAAATATAAATGTTTCTGATAGCTTAAAAGACTTGCTAACAGCTTACGATAAAGAAGATATAATCCCAGGCTTTGATTTTAAATTTGAAGAGCTTCAAAAATATGAAGAAGCAAATACAATTTTAACAAATCGCAAATTTTCAAAATCTAAAAAAGCATATGAATTAACAGAGCTTTATAGTGTTTTAAATATAGATGAAAACTATAGCAAGTACGAAAAGGAAACAAAGAAAAAAACAGAAGATTTTTTAAAATCAAAAGACGCTCAGTTAAAAGCTTTATTTACTGCTATAGTTGGAAATAGCATAGACCTTGCTAAAATATTTTCAAAGCAAGAATATAGCAATAAAGAAAATGATGAAATGCCAAAGGGAGCAGATTTTAAATATTCGCTAGACGCTGAAAAGTATGAAGAACTTTTACACAAGTTAGAAATATATTTAACGCCTGAAGAAATTGAAGTTATAAACCTTGGAAAAGTGGTTTATGAAAGTATAGTTTTATGTAATATTTTAACTGAAAAAACTTTGTCTGCTTCGATGATAGCAAAGTATAATTCTCATAAAGAACAGTTAAAAGAGCTTAAAGAATATTCAAAAAGCATTGGTAAGTATAAAGAAATCTTTGGAGAGAGTTGCATTTATGATGAATATATAAAAAAGGCTTCAAAAAATCCAAGAGAAGAATTTTATAGCAAATTAAAGAATATTTTCTTTATTGACTTTGAAAAAATAGTTAAAGAAAATAACATAGTTCTTTATGATAAAGAGCACAAAGAGAAAAAGCTATCAAACTCTGGAGTAAGTGCAAACTTTAATTCTGAATTTTTAAAATTGAATGAAAATCAATTTATAGAGTTCCAAGAAAAAGCTAAATTTTTAATTGATATCCTTTCTCACATGGAATTTGAAACTTACTTACCAAAGCAACGGTATAGAGATAATGGCTCAATTCCATATCAAATTCACGAGGCTGAACTAGAAAAAATATTAAAAAACTCAAGCATATACTACCCATTTTTAGGCGAAAAGGTATCTATAGAGTTAGAAAATGAAGAGGGTGAAAAATCTTTCAAACAAGAATATAAAATACAAACTTTAATGAAATTTAGAATCCCTTATTATGTAGGCCCTTTAACTAATGCAAATAAAGGTGAGCAAGGCAAAAAGCAAAGTGATAAATCTCGCTTCGCTTGGATGCAGAAAAATAAAGACAATGAACATACAAAAATAACGCCTTGGAATTTTAATGAAGTTGTAGACAGAGAAACAAGTGCAACAGAATTTATAGAACGTATGACTAGTTTTTGTACTTATTTGCCAGAAGAAAAAGTTCTTCCTAAAAATTCTTTAATTTATCAAGAGTTTACTGTATATAATGAATTATCGACAGCTGGTTGGCAAAAAAGTGGAGGTAAAAGGCAAAAATTTCAGCCAGATTTACGCCAAAAGATAGTAGAAAATCTTTTTAAGAAAATTAAAAAAGTAACAGCTAAAAAAATGGTAGAGTTTTTGTATAGCCATAACTATACAACGGAAGAATTAAGCACAAAGCAACTTTTTGGAATTGATACAGTTGTTAAAGATGCTAAGTATAACACAAGTTATAGCACTTATATAGACTTAAAAAATGCTGGTATTTCAGAACAAATGATAGAAGAGAATAAAGAGAAGTTTGAGCAAATTATTAAATGGGCTACTATTTTTGAAGATAAGAAAATTTTAAAGAAGACAATAACGAATGCAAATGAAAAATGGAACTTATTTGATGATATACAAATTAAGAACCTTTCAAAACTAAGATATACGGGTTGGGGTCGGGTATCTAATAAGCTTTTAACAGAAATTAAAGCCGCTAATGGCAAAACAATTTTAGAAAACTTAAAAGAAGACGGTTATAGAAATTTTATGCGTCTTTTAGAAGATGAACAAATCACAAATAAAATTAGAGAATCTCAGTTAAAAGATAAAGATGTTGACGGTTTAAGCTATTCCTTAGTAGAAGATTTAGCAGGAAGCCCTGCTATTAAAAAAGGAATTTGGCAAAGTTTAAAAATAGTAAGCGAGTTAGAACAATTTTTAGGTCGTGAAAATATTGAAAAAGTAGTTATAGAAATGGCAAGAGGAACGCAAGGCGGCAGAACTACAACACGTAAAAAGCAAATAGAAAATTTCTATTCAAAATCTGAAGAAAAATTAGATGAGCTTAAAGAGCAGCTAAAAGCTAAAGAAGATAAAGCTTTTAACAATGAACGTTTATTTTTATACTTTTTGCAAAATGCTAAATGTATGTATTCAAATGAACCTTTATATTTAAGCGAGCTTTCTCGTTACGAAGTTGACCATATAATACCGCAAAGCTATATTAAAGACGATAGCTTTGATAATAAAGTATTAGTTAAAAGAGAAGCTAATCAAAATAAAGGCGGTGATGTTCCTAGTAAAGCTGTTATTAATAAAATGGCTATATACTGGGAAGTGCTAGCTAAAAACGGACAAGTTTCACCTAAAAAATTATCAAATTTAAAGAGAGGAAGCCTTTCAGAAAATGATAAAGAAAGCTTTATAAATCGCCAGTTAGTAGAAACAAGGCAAATAACAAAACATGTTGCAAATATATTAAACGAACACTTCCATGGAACGAATACAGAAATATTAACGCCAAAAGCAGGGCTTACAAGCCAGTTTAGGCAAGGAATTATTTATATACCTAAATCTGATAAAGAAGTTATTGAAAAATGTGTTATTTACAACGGTGAAAATTACACTTCTCATGAAGAAGAAGATAAAATATACTATAACTTAGAAGAAGCATTAGAAAAAAGTATAGTTTTAGATAAAACTTATAAAAATTCACATTTTCATAAAATCTATTGGCACAAAGGCTTTCACAAAAATAGAGACATAAACGACCATCATCACGCACACGATGCTTACTTAAACGCAGTTGTAGCAAATTATATTTATAAAACTCGTCCAGATTTAAAAAATATGTGGGTATACGGGGAATATCAACGCAAAGCAGAAAAAGAAACTGGAAAATATGCACCCCAAAGAGATAAGTTTTTTAAACAACTACTTTCAGGAATGGAAAAAGAAATTTGGCAATTTAAAAATATAGATTTTGAAACAGGCGAAGTTACAGAATATAGCCAAAGCTCAAAAGAAATAATGAATAATATAGAGAAAACTCTTGATTTTAGAAATGTAAATGTAGTTAAAAAGACAGAAAAGCAAGAGGGTAAGTTTGGAGATGAAAGTGTTTATGGAAAAGACGCTAAAAAAATTCCAGTAAAAAGTAAGTTAGACCCTAAAAAATACGGTGGTCAAACCGCACCTATTTCAGCATTTGCAGTATTAAGAAAAGATAAAAAAGGAACTATCATAGCTGAAAGCGTTTCAGCTATGGAAGCAAGTAACTATAAAAAACTTGATAGTGAAATTGTTGTTTCTAAATATACTAAGTATAAATTATCTAATGGCGCTGTTAGACTTATGGCAAGTTTCCAAGAAGCCCAAAATGCTAACCAAATTAAATCTTTTAAAATTCCGAATGAAAAAAGTAGCATAGAAGAATTTGAACAAGCTTATAATATACTTTCTGATTTTATCATTAGTAATAAGTTGTTTACAGAAAAAAATGAAGAAGCACTTAAAACTAATATTAAAGAAAAATTTATGAACTTATCACCGGAAGATGAAAAGGACGATAAAGGAAAAATTAAAGCGAAAGGTAAGCTTTCAATAATTAAAGAATTAATAGGAGTAACTAAAGGCTCAAATCAAGGGTTAAATGCTTTAAAAGATAACGGGCTTAGTTCAACAGCTCAACGACTTAAAACAGGGAACATAATTACAAATGATACAACCCTTATTTATCAATCCCCAACAGGGCTATACGAAACACGAAGAAAATTAACCTAAGAATTAAAAAAAGATAAAGAGGTAATTTAACCCTCTTTATCTTTCCTGTTATTTTCTCTAGCAGTTTTCAGTAAGATTTCTACTTTTTGTGCATCAGTTAAATGCGGGCTTTCCAAAATGTTTATAATGAAATTATTTATATTTTCCAGCTCATATTTTCCCATTAGAACTTTCCTCCTTATGTAAAAAATTAAGTTAGTCTTCTAAAGCAATTTGCAAATCTTCTCTTATTTTTTCAATTTCCTCTAGTGCTTTTTGCGGGTCGCTATCTTTTTTTTCTAATGCTAGGTCTATCCTAGAATTAACTTGTTTAACAAAAGCTTTAAATTGGTTGTTTGTCATCCCCATGAAGTTGCACTCCTTTATATTTTTGCTTTAGTTCTTCCAAAAATTTTTTAATCTCTTCTTCATCGCTATTTAGTATTTTGTCAGCAATATCATCATGCCCCAAAATATACATAGCACGTATAAAGCTAGTATATTGGAGATTTTCCTGTTTTGTCATAATGTCTCCTCGTTATAAAAAAAGAGCGATAACGCTCTATGATGTTTACGCATTTGGATACCCTAATTCAATAGGGAGCTTATTTTAACTTGCCATGTTGTTTAGAATGCCTCCAATCAACAATTTAATTATAACATATTTTTATTGTGTTTGTCAATAAAAACTTTTTTGTAATTTTTTTCAATAAATTGCTAGTAAGTTATTTTTAGCAAAAAACTTTATTTTTCTTGTCTGAATATGATTTAATTCTTGCTTTAAAAATGCTAGTATGACACTTTTTCTAAATGAAACTTAACTTAAAGGAACTTTTAAATATGGGTTTTAGAACTATAGTAGTAAATGAACATAGCAAGCTTGCTTATAAAAATAATCACCTTACTTTTAAATCAGCAAGCCAAATGGAAGTTATCCACTTAACAGAGATAGACTTATTAATATTAGAAACAACAGACATAGCAATTACAAGTATGCTAATTTCTAAGCTTGTGGAACATAATATTGGCGTTATTTTTTGCGATAGTAAACGTTTGCCTTCCGCACAACTCATGCCTTATTATGGCAGGCATGATTCCTCACTAACGCTCACAAAGCAAATAAGCTGGGAAGAAGAGTTAAAAGAAACAGCTACTTATAATATTTTGCAGCAAAAAATTGAAAACCAAAGTATATTTTTAGAACACTTTGGTTTTGAAGAAAAATCTAAAGCTATAGAAAAGCTTTTAAATGAATTAGAGTTAGATGATTCAAGCAATAGAGAGGGGCATGCCGCTCGTATATTTTTCAACACATTATATGGTAATGGTTTTAGTAGAGAAGATTCAAATGATATAAATGCAGGGCTTGATTATGGATACACTTTAATTATGTCTATTTTTGCTAGAGAAATTGTGAAATGTGGTTGTGTTACACAGCTTGGCATTAATCATCATAGCCAGTTTAACCCTTTTAACTTAGCAAGTGATTTAATGGAACCTTTTAGACTTATTGTTGATGAAATTGTATACCAAAATCGTGATAAAAGTTTTACTGTTATAAAAGGGCATCTTTTTGAATTATTTAGAAAAACATATGAATATCAAAATTCACAAATGTATTTAAACAACATAGTTAGCCATTTTGTGAAAACAGTGATTTCATACTTAAATGGCGAAGGCAAAATATTGCCTAAATTTGAATGGGGGTAAAATGAATTATAGATTTATGAGATTATTATTAATGTTTGATATGCCAACACTAACTACTGACGATAGAAGACAATATAGGCGTTTCCGCAAATTTTTACTTGCTGAAGGCTTTTTAATGCATCAATATTCTATATACACAAAACTTCTGCTTAACGATACAGCAAACACAGCTATGATGGGTAGAATAAAAAAGAATAAGCCAACAAAAGGTTTTGTAACAGTTTTAAAAGTTACAGAAAAACAATATGCAAGAATGGAATATCTTCACGGTGAAAAAGATATGAGTGTTGCAAATTCAGATGAAAGAGTTGTGTTTTTAGGAAAAAGTCCTTTAGAAGAAGTTTCAAATGAATCAGACACGAAAAATAAACTTTCTGAAAGCGAGTAGTTATGAATATTAACTTTAATATGCTTGAAGAGCCTATAGCTTTAGCTAGTCTAACTAGTATAGTTATAGAAAATAGAGTTGTGTTTGCAAAAGTAATTCAAGGAATTTATCAATATACAGAAGAAACAACAGATATAAAACTATTTGATAATAAGTATAATCAGCTTAAAGCAGATGAACTGATGATAATTACAGACATTTTAGGCTATGATGTGAACTCTGCATCTGTTTTAAAGCTAATTTATAAAGACTTAGAACAGCAAATCTCTGAAAATCCAGAAATCAAAACAGAGATAGAAAATTTATTAGGGCAAGTTACTGGAATTATAAATAAAGAAATTTTGCATTTTGAAATAGATTTAGAAAGCGATGAAATAACTTTGCAAGAGGCTTTTAAAGCTTTGGGCATACAAGTTGAAATAAAAAGCGATTCTATTTTTGAACGTACGCTAGAGATAATACAAGTTTTCAAATATTTAACTAAAAGAAAAATTTTAATTTTTGTAAACTTAGGCACATATTTAAGCTATGAAGAATTAGTTTCTTTATATGAATATGTGAGATTGCAAAATATAATAATGGTTCTATTTGATAATGCACAGTTTGAAGTTCCTAAAACAGCAAAACAAGTAGTGATAGATGATGATTTTGTGGTCTTAGAAACAGGTCTTAAAGATTAATCAAGCACCTCTAAAGACCGCTAATTTTTTTTAAAAGGTGTATTAAAGATAGCACGTTCTTTGGGTTGCTTGGGTGAGCTAAAAACTCTCTTCGGTTGTTTTTAGCGATACTCAATTTAAATTTTTCTTAATTATGGTTGCTTTCTTAATTTGTTTTTTATGCTCAAACAAGATAAAGTTAGTAAACTGCTTGACTTTATTAAGGTAATGTAGTATAATAGCATTAATTGAAACATAAAATTTTCATTTTTTGTGAAAATTAGTATTTCTGATTTTAGCTATAGATTAATTTTTTTCAATTTTCTTAGCTAGATGAATTAAGGAGGTAAACATATGCCGAGCGGCAAAGAAATTTCTGTAGAACAAAAAAGAAGGTTATACCCTTTGCTTTTAGCTAAAAATTTGCCAGAAAAAGAAAGAGAAAAAACTTTAGATACTTTTATAGATGCTCTTATAACCGAAATGGACGCTGAGGATATTTCTCACGTTGAAAAGCAAGTTCAAAAAAGGATAGATTCATTGAAAGATTAAATTTAATATTAAAAGTCTTGTATTGATTAAGAAATCAAAGGAGATAGTTAATGCTTATCTCATTGACTGTAGAACAACGAAGAAGGTTACACCAATTAAAGTTTTTAAGACAATTGCCAAGCGATGATAGAGAAAGGGCTTTAAATGATTTTATAAATGCACTTGAAGCCGAAATGGATGAAGAAGATATAGCTTATTATAGAAAAGAAATTTAATGAATACATGGCAAATAAAGTTATGAAAAGATAATTTTATTTAAATTTTGTTATATCGGTTTAATTTTTTCTTTAATAATTTTGTCAACTTTAATTTTGCATTATTGAAGAATTACGCATATATAAATTGAATTTAATCAATTCTAAACTGAAGGAATGCCAATCCAAATGGAAAAAATCTAAAGCCTTTTACATAATTTATGTACTTACGAGGTTTTAGAGCCATGTTGTTTAGAATGCCACCAAAACAATGCTGAATTAGAAACAGGGCAGAACTGGGTTTTAGAGCCATGTTGTTTAGAATGCCACCAAAACAAGTCGCCGCCACTAATTAACTCTTCACTCCGTTTTAGAGCCATGTTGTTTAGAATGCCACCAAAACACCACCGCAACCAGCACCGCCACCTACACCGTTTTAGAGCCATGTTGTTTAGAATGCCACCAAAACAATCTCCAAATCGATCTTTCAAAAATTGAGGTTTTAGAGCCATGTTGTTTAGAATGCCACCAAAACTGCTCTACGTAATGAATTGTGCTGTCGTATGTTTTAGAGCCATGTTGTTTAGAATGCCACCAAAACTGTTATAACGGTTGAAGAATCAAACACTGTGTTTTAGAGCCATGTTGTTTAGAATGCCACCAAAACGTCGCGGTCATCATATCAATGTAATAATTGGTTTTAGAGCCATGTTGTTTAGAATGCCACCAAAACACATGATAGATGAAATATATATCACTAATCGTTTTAGAGCCATGTTGTTTAGAATGCCACCAAAACCCCCTTGCGAAACTTTTGTGATAGCATAGGGTTTTAGAGCCATGTTGTTTAGAATGCCACCAAAACGAGTTGTTCACTCGTATAGCCGGAGCCTGGGTTTTAGAGCCATGTTGTTTAGAATGCCACCAAAACTTTTAAATTCATCTAGTAGAGGTTTGTACTGTTTTAGAGCCATGTTGTTTAGAATGCCACCAAAACAATTTGATAAACGACGTGCTTGGGTACTTAGTTTTAGAGCCATGTTGTTTAGAATGCCACCAAAACCTGGGAAGCTAAAACCAACACCACAAGCTAGTTTTAGAGCCATGTTGTTTAGAATGCCACCAAAACAAAATTTTTTTTGAATAGGAGTATTAAATGGTTTTAGAGCCATGTTGTTTAGAATGCCACCAAAACCCGCTCTTGGCACATATTCAACATTGGTATGTTTTAGAGCCATGTTGTTTAGAATGCCACCAAAACTGGAATTATACTATATTTAAAGAGGAACAAGTTTTAGAGCCATGTTGTTTAGAATGCCACCAAAACTTTATGACCATGTGAATAAAGATAAGGTTTGTTTTAGAGCCATGTTGTTTAGAATGCCACCAAAACCCTCCTATTGCTCCTTTGGGTCCAAATTTTGTTTTAGAGCCATGTTGTTTAGAATGCCACCAAAACATATTAATCTGGCAAATGCGTTCAATATATGTTTTAGAGCCATGTTGTTTAGAATGCCACCAAAACCAATTCTTTCGCCGTTTTGATATATTGTACGTTTTAGAGCCATGTTGTTTAGAATGCCACCAAAACTGTGGCTTTAACGTTTTCCAACTCACACCAGTTTTAGAGCCATGTTGTTTAGAATGCCACCAAAACCAGTTAACCCCTCAATAACTCCAGAGATAAGTTTTAGAGCCATGTTGTTTAGAATGCCACCAAAACTCAAGGAAACTGTAGAGCGAGATGAGCTTAGTTTTAGAGCCATGTTGTTTAGAATGCCACCAAAACATACAGCAAGAATAAGAGGTGCAGACGTTGGTTTTAGAGCCATGTTGTTTAGAATGCCACCAAAACCTTGCGTTCCCGTGCCGAAATTAATCATGGGTTTTAGAGCCATGTTGTTTAGAATGCCACCAAAACAAAATGGTGAAAGAATTGTAAAGCTTTATTGTTTTAGAGCCATGTTGTTTAGAATGCCACCAAAA
>WRFW01000187.1 GCA_009787435.1 Defluviitaleaceae bacterium | reverse complement strand
CGGGGGTCTGCTGTGTATACCCCGTCCACATCGGTATATATTTCACATAATTCAGCATTTAAAGCGCACGCTAATGCAACTGCTGTAGTATCTGAGCCGCCACGCCCCAAAGTTGCTATATCTCCATATTGGGTAACTCCTTGAAAGCCAGTAACTACAACTATGCTTTTCTGCTCTAATGCTCTTCTAATTTTTTCAGTTTCTATGTTTTGTATTCTTGCGTTTCCAAATTCTTCTGAAACTTTAATTCCTGCCCCATATGCCCCAAGCGATATTGCCGGAAGCCCAAGTTCATGCAGTGCCATAGTCATTAAGGCTACACTTTCTTGCTCTCCTATAGAAAGCAGCATATCTAACTCTCTTTTTGAAATTTTATTAAAAACTTTGCAGCTTATATTTTCCGCTTTATGAATTAGTTCATCAGTCTTATTGCCCATAGCACTTAAAACTACTACTATCTCATTTCCATTAATGTAGTCTTCTTTAAGCTTTTTTGCAATATTTTTAATTTTATCAATAGTGGCAACAGAGCTGCCGCCAAATTTTTGAACCATTATCATAAAATCACCACCTAAATTTCTTTAATACTATATAATACAATATATTGCACAAGCTGTAAAGAGGTTTCTAAAAATATTATAGAATTTTTATAAAGTAAATTATAGCCCCAGTGCGGTGGCTAGCTTTGCTATAATTAATTCTTTCAAGTTGTGCAGATTTGGTATAGCTATATTTTTATATTATAGCCCCGCCGCATGTGTTAAAAAAATTTATTGACATTTTTGATGATTTGTGTTATTATATTTAGAGTAGGTTTTAAGCTCTCGTAGCTCAGTTGGTAGAGCGTCGCCTTGGTAAGGCGGAGGCCACGGGTTCAATCCCCGTCGTGAGCTTTGTTAGATTTTCAGAATTTTACTAATAATCTTAAATTATAGTAAAAAAATTAAAAACTTTTAAAAAAGTGCTTGACAATCATGAAAAAATGTGCTATAATTATATTTGTTGTTTAAGCATGGCAGATTTTTAAAAGCTTTCATCTATATCTTGTTTTTAGAAAAAGCTTTTTTGAAAATTTGGCCCTGTAGCTCAGTTGGTTAGAGCGCCGCCCTGTCACGGCGGAGGCCGAGGGTTCGAGTCCCTTCAGGGTCGTTTGGGCATCTTTAATCTTTTATGGACGATTAGCTCAGTTGGGAGAGCGCCTGCCTTACAAGCAGGATGTCGGGGGTTCAAGTCCCTCATTGTCCATTTTTAATAAAGTATTAAAGGTGTCCTTTAGTTTTAAATTTAAATTTCATGCCCGAGTGGCGGAATCGGCAGACGCACAGGACTTAAAATCCTGCGGTGGCAACACCGTGCCAGTTCAAGTCTGGCCTCGGGCATATGTGCAAAAAAAGGCTTTTGATTATTTATCAAAAGCCTTTTTTATTATTTCTTATATTTTTCTTTTCCTTGTATCTCTGGAACAGGGTCTAAATCATTTTTCGGTATTTTATTCTTCTTATTACTCTCTGTGCTGTAAGATTCCGATGGAGATGGTCTTTTCATTCCTGCTTTTGCCATATTAACTCCTTGAAATTGAGGGCAAACTGCCCAAATTATTTTCTTCTGTTATATCTGGTAAAGATTTTAAATACTCAGAGCCTTTATTCACAGCTATACCAACGCCTGCAATTTCACCTTGCTTAGCTAAATTAATTGCTTCTTCTTTTGTAGTTATATTCCCATTAGATAGTTGATAGCCAACAATTTTTCCACTGTCTTTAACTAATGCAGTAATTTTTTCTGCATTTGGCTTTGCTTCTGGAATCTCTTTAAATGCATGTATAGCTAGGTTGTTAATTTCCATATTCATAAAACCTCTCATTTCACTAGGGCTTATACGTCCTAGTTATTTTAGTGTAACCGAAGCAAGTTTGTTTTATTTATTTTTTAAATTTTAAGTTTAATCATATATCTTTTACCCCTAAGATACGTTCAAAAAAGCTCTTAGGCTTTTCTTTTATCGGTTCTGGTGTGTAGTCTATTTTTATTAACTTTTCAAGCTTGTTATTTATATAAATTTTAACTACACTTTTTTCTTCAAAAACTTCTAAAATATCATCATCTTTCATTGCGATATTGTGATTTTTAAAAACTTCAACATTTTTAAATGTTTTAAAGCCGTGGTTTAAAAGTTCTTTCGTATCTAACCATTTTTGTTTTCTATTGCCAGCGTGCCCGCTCCCCAAAACGACTGTAATAAGGTTTAAATCTCTTTTCACACTGCCAACAAAGCAATGCCCAGCAAGCCCAGTGAAGCCTGTTTTTACACCGTAAGCCCCTTGTACTTCATCTAAAAGCCTATTTTTATTTACTAGTGAATAGCTTCTTTTATTACTTTCTGCTTCCCAATTTCTTGTGTTAATTATTTTTATAAATTCTTCGTTTTTTAATGCTTCTTTTGTAATTATTGCCATATCATAAGCAGTTGAAAAGTGCCCCTCTGCATCTAATCCGCTTGGTGTTTTAAAAGAGGTGTTGTATGCTCCCATTTCGCCTGCTCTAATAGTCATAAGGTTGCAAAATTCTTCTACACTGCCAGAAACGTATTCTGCAATGGCAACTGCAGCATCATTAAATGAATTTAGCATAAGGGCATATAATAAGTGTTCTAATTTTATTTCTTCACCTTTTTTAAGCTCCATTCTAACTTTTGGTTGGGAAGCTGCGAGTGATGAAATAGTTACAATATCTTCTATGTTAGCGTTTTCTAAAGCTACTATAGCGGTCATTATTTTTGTTGTGCTTGCCATTGGAAGCTGTTCATATGCGTTTTTCTCCCACAAAACTCTACCTGAATCAGCGTCTAATAAAATAGCAGCATTTGCAACAACTTCTATATTTTCAGCTACTAAAACTCTAGGTGTATAAATCAAAAAAATCAAAAAAAGAATAAATGCTTTCATGCACTTATTCTTTGTATTTTTAAAAAATTTATTCTTAATTGAGCATCTCTAAAAACTGACAAGTTTTTAGAAAGGTACGTTAAAGATAGCACATTCTTTGGGCTATCTTGGGTGAGCTAAAAACGACCAAAGGGAGTTTTAGAGATACCCAATTTGAAATTAATAAGGGCTTAATATATAATCTATTCACAATCTAACATACTTTCTATAAATATACCGTATCCTTTTGCAGGATTAGAAACGAACACATGTGTAACAGCACCTATTATTTTATTATTTTGAAGTATTGGGCTTCCACTCATCCCTTGGATTATGCCGCCTGTTAATTTTATTAATTCATCATCAACTATTTTGATTACAAAGCTTTTAGTAGGGTCTGTAGTTTGGGGGTTTATATTTTCAATATTAACAGCATATTCTTTCAGCTCGCCATCAATACTTGAAAGAATTATAGCTTTTCCTAGTTCAATTTCAGCTTTTTTAGCGACATGTACAGAGTTAAAAATTTCTATGTTAGCTAGTTCGCCATATATTCCTGTTTCATTATTGCCTGTAATTTTTCCTATCTTATTTTTTTCTTCTATATTACCTTTTAATTCGCCTGGGTCGCCTTCTTCCCCTCTTTTAATTTCAATTGAATTAGAAACGAACACATTGCCTTCTTTTATTTGTATAACTTCTTTTGTATGTTCGTCCATAATGCCATGGCCTAAAGCTGCAAATTTGCTCGTTTTTGGGTTATAGTAAGTTATTGTGCCCATTCCAGCTATTATTACACTGTCTGTTTTAACTTCCATAGCAACTGGTAAGCCTATTGGAACTAGCTCTGTTATATTTTCTGAAAAAGCTATAGTTGTTGGCTTATAAAAGCTTATTAAGGTTAGTAAAAGTAATACTTTTTTACGCATGAAAGCCCCCTGAACTTTATATATTAAAAAATCTTTATACAATTTCTAAGCTTATGAATTAAGTATCTCTAAAAACTCTCTTTGGTAGTTTTTAGTTCACCTAAGATAGCACAAAGAGGTCTATCTTTAACGCACCTTTCCTAAAAACTTAGCAGTTTTTAGAGGTACTCAATTATTTAAAAGCAGCGGCTAAAATAATTCATAAGCTTAACAGTATTTTTTATTATAATGTCCAGCTTAGCTTTTTTTATAAATGGCTAAATATTGCTATATTAAATAGAGCTAAATTAAAAAATTATAGCTTTATAGCGTTCGGTTAATTTTCAGCAATGGGAACGAACAATATTTCATTTTGGCGTATTAAACCTAGCCTCTCTCTTGCCATCGCTTCAACTCTTTCATCTGAAAAACGGTTTTCATATTCTTTCATTAAAAACTCATTTCTTTCTGTTTCTTCTTTAATTCTAGCTTCTAAATAATGCGTTCGTTCTAAATATACTAAATATACTGTATACTGGTGATAAATATTTATGCTAGCAGAAACAATCAAGATTAAAATGCTAATCATTAACAATATTTTTAAAATTCTCATTAAGTATTCCTATGCCAAAGCTATATTTTGATATTATAGCCCCATACAAGGTGGCTATTTTATATATTCTACAACTTCTTTTAAATCTCTTCTCGTTTTTGGTCTTTTAGGGTCTTCTTCTCTATACCCAAACGCACATATTACGGATAAATCATAAATATTAGTATCAATAAGACCTTTGTTTTTCAAAATCTCACGAACTGCATCATAATTAAAACCCTCTATCGGGCAAGAATCTATTCCAATGTGTGCTGCAGCAGTCATCATGTTTCCTAGTGCTATATACACTTGCTTTGAAGCCCAATCTATCGTTGCTCTTTCATCGCCTAAAATTTTTATATCATCTTTTTGAAACCCTATATACATTTCACGTACTTTGTCCATTCTTTCTTCTGGCACTTTTCTTATTTCTGTTGCAATATAAGTTGTATAGTCTGAAGTTGGTTCTAAATCTTTTCTTACATAATATAAGACTATGTGGCTTGCAGTTGGCATTTGCCCTTTAGCACCGAAAGAATTTTCAGCAATAGCGTCTCTCAGTTCTTCATTTTCTAAAACAAGAAATTGCCAAGGCTCAAGCCCTGTAGAGCTTGGTGAAAGTCTTCCTGTTTCTAAAATAAAATTAAAATCATCTTCTGTTATTTTTTTTGAAGCGTCAAACTTTTTTGTTGCGTGTCTAAAGTAAAATGTTTCTATAAGTTCTTTTTTGCGTTTTTCTATTTCTTCTCTGTTCATTATTGTTTCTCCTTTTTTTGGAATTTTATTTTAATTGCTAATAGTTTTTATAAACAAGTATTTAGCTAGCGAACAATTTTTAGCGATTTCTTTTTAATTGTTGGCAGCTATTAAGTTAATAAACAAATATTTATAGCTAGTGAACAATTTTTAGCCACTGCTTTCTTAATTGTGAACAGCTATAAATATTTGTTTAAATCACTTAGAAAGTCTTAAATGCTATAAAGCATATTCATATAACTTGGGTATGGCCAAAATTTCTTTGGGCAATTTAATTCTATTTCATCGCTAATTTTTCTTAAATCTATCATTGCTTTTCTAACTATTTGGTAAGTTTCAGCTGTTTTTTTCGCTTGCTCTCTATCGTGATTTTTAGTAAGCTTTGTAAGCTCTTCTTTGGAGCTTTCCGCTAGATTTTCAAGCTTTTTTAAGTTATCGTAAAACAATTTTATTTTAGGTGTAAGCTCGTTTAAAAGTTCTCTAACTATAGTATCTTCTTCTAGCTGTAAATTTTCTAAAAGATTTCTTTTGTATTCTAAAAGACTAGGCAAAATCTCTCTCTTAGCCATATATATCATAATATCTGCTTGTATTTTGTATTGTTTTGAATAGCTCTCTATAGCAATCTCAAAACGAGATTCAAGTTCACGCTCAGTGAAAACATTTTGTCTTATAAAAAGTTCACGTGTTTTTGGGGTAATTATATGCTGTAAAGATTTTGCCCCTGTGTTTAAATTATAAAGCCCACGGTTAACAGATTCTATCTCTTGCCATTCTTTACTATAGCTATCGCCATTAAAAAGTATTCTTTCGTGTTCTTTTAATGTTCTTTTTATTAATGATAACACACGGTCTTCAAAGGTATCAAAATCATCTTTATTATATTCCAGCTCATCACAAAAATCTTTTAAAGCGTCTGCAACTATCGTATTTATTACATAACAAGGCTCAGAAATAGGCGTTGCACTTCCGGGCATTCTAAACTCAAATTTATTCCCAGTAAAAGCAAATGGGGAAGTTCGGTTTCTATCGCTAACATCTTTACTAAAAGTAGGCAAGTTTGAAATTATAAAACGTTCATTTTTATTTTCACCATTGCTAATATAGTCTTTATCATCTTTTATAGCCATTAAAACTTCGCTTAAATCATCACCCACGTGTATAGATATTATAGTTGGCGGGGCTTCGCCCATTCCTAATCTTTCATCATTTCCAGGACTCGCTATAGAAGCTACTAAAAGCTCTTGGTAAGTGTCCACTGCTTTTATTATTGCGGCTAAAAAAAGTAAAAATCGATTATTTTCTCTAGGCGTTTTGCCAGGTTCTAAAAGATTATCTTCCCCTGTA
Source organism: Defluviitaleaceae bacterium (assembly GCA_009787435.1). GTDB lineage: Bacteria > Bacillota > Clostridia > Lachnospirales > UBA5962 > WRFW01. The sequence goes on along the minus strand of WRFW01000187.1, from coordinate 4,570 downwards.
GATAAAGACCAATTTAAATGTTTGCCGCTGCCATTTACCCCTGCAAAAGGTTTTTCTTTTAGAAGACATTCAAGCTCATATTTTTTTGCTAAGCTTTTCATAACTTCCATAGCTAGTTGGTTTTGGTCTGCTGCTATGTTTGCAGTGCCAAATAAAAATGCGACTTCATGTTGCGAGGGAGCAGCTTCATTGTGTTTCGTTTGCGGTGTAATTCCTAGTTTTTGAAGCTCAAAGTCAAGCTCTTTCATATACAAGCTCACTTTTTCGTTTATATTTGCATAATAGTGGTCGTCTAATTCTTGACCTTTTAAAGCTAGAGCCCCGAAAAGAGTTTTGCCGCAATATTTAAGGTCTGGTCTTTTTTCATAAACTTTTTTTGCTATTAGAAAATATTCTTGCTCTACACCGACAGTAGGCACTACACGTTCTTCTTCTCCAAAAAGTGCAAGCAATCTTGAAGCTTGCGTGCTTAGTGCTTCCATAGAGCGTAAAAGAGGTGTTTTTTTGTCTAAACTTTCACCATTGTACGCACAAAAGGCGGTAGGTATGCATAAGGTGTTATCTTTAATAAAAGCATAAGAATTTGGGTCCCAAACTGTGTATCCCCTTGCTTCAAAGGTAGCTCTTATGCCGCCGCTAGGGAAGCTTGAAGCGTCAGATTCTCCTTTTATAAGTTCCTTTCCTGAAAAATCCGTTAAAAAGCTTTGGTGTTTTTCACCAGAAACATCTGTTAAAGGGGCAAACCAATGTGTATAGTGTGTTGCTCCATTTTCCACAGCCCAAATTCGCATAGCATTTGCTACTATATTTGCAACATCTAAACTTAGGGGCTCACCTTTTATAATTGAGCTTTGAAGTTTCTTATATGTATCTTTCGGCATATATTTTTTCATCGCAAGTTCATTGAAGCATAATTTACCAAAGTTTTTATTCATTTTAGCATTCTCCTTAATAAATTTTCAAGCAGCCTAGCCAAGATTACGTTTGAGAAGAATAATTCTTGGGCATTTTTAAAAAAAAGTCTTTACAAAATTCTTTTTGTAGTATATCATATTATAATACGTTTGTAAATAGAGAAAGGGAAGAAAATTTAAAAATATGTGTAACACTTTTGGAATTTGTGGCGGCTGCCAATATCAAGATATTAGCTATGAAGAAGAATTGAAACTAAAAGAAAAAGAAATATTAAATTTGCTAGGCTCTTATAGCTTTGAATATGATGGAATAGAAACAGCAGGTCCTTTAAAATATCGAAATAAGATGGAATATTCTTTCGGTGATGAGGGAAAAGATGGTGATTTAGCACTTGGGCTCAGAAAAAAAAGAAGCTTTTATGAAGTAGTTAATGATAGAAGCTGTAACATAGTAGATGAAGATTTTTTAGATATTTTATTTTTTACGCAAGATTTTTTCAGAGAAAGAAATATTGATTTTTACCATAAAAAGAGACATACAGGCATTTTAAGACACTTAGTAATTAGAAAAGGGCATTTCACAAATGAACTTTTAATAAACATAGTAACTACAAACTACACAATAGATGAGCAATATTATAAAGGCTTAGCACAGTTTAAACCAAATATAACTTCGGTGCTTCACACTATAAATAACTCTCTTTCAGACGTCGTTAAAGCTGAAGAATTAAGAGTTTTATATGGCAATGATTTTTTTACAGAAAAGCTTTTAGGGCTCAGCTTTAAAATTTCGCCATTTGCATTTTTTCAAACTAATTCTTACGGTGCAGAAGTTTTATATAGCAATGTTATAAATTTTGCGGAAAAATTTAAAGCCGAAACTATATTTGATTTATATTGTGGCACGGGAACTATTGGAATGCTTTTGTCAAAAAACGCTAAAAAAGTTATAGGAATAGATATTGTAGAAGAATCTATTAAAGCCGCGATTTACAACCAGCAATTAAACAATATAAATAATTGTGAGTTTATAGCTGGTGATGTAAAAGAAGTGATTACTACTATACAAGAAAAACCAGATTTAGTTATTCTGGACCCACCAAGAGAGGGTTTGCACAAAAAAGCGTTGGCATTAATTATAGACTTATTGCCAAATGGTATAATTTACATCTCTTGCAAAGCTGCAAGTTTAAATAGAGATTTGGAAGATTTACAAAAATTCTACACCATAGATAAAATAAAGGTTATAGATATGTTTCCGAGAACGAAACATGTGGAAACTATAGCAGTTTTAACGTTGAAAAAATAAAAAAATATTAAAAAACTCTTGACAAATAGCTAATAATGAGTTATAAATATTATATTAAGAGTTTTAACTCTATTGTTCTACAAAAAACTGATGTACTTTAGGAGGTATAATTTAAAATGAACAAAGCAGAACTAGTATCTTCATTAGCAGAGAAGACGAATTTAACAAAGAAAGATGCAGAAAAATTTCTAAAAGCTTTTGAAGAATCCGTAACGGAATCATTAATTAATCACGGTAAAATGCAGTTAATCGGATTTATGAGCTTAGAAGTTTCTGATAGACCAGAGAGACCAGGTAGAAACCCACAAACTGGCGAAGCTATGACTATTCCTGCGTCTAAAACTGTTAAATTTAAAGTTGGTAAAGCTTTGAAAGATGCTGTTAACTTATAAAAATGCGTATAGATAAGTTTTTAAAAGTTTCCAGAATTATAAAGAGACGAGCCTTAGCAGCTATGGCTTGTGATGCTGGCAAAGTCTCTTTAAATGGGAAAATTTGCAAACCTTCTATTTCAGTAAACCAAGGCGATATTATAGAGCTTACTCTAGGGGATAGAACTCAAAAATTTGAAGTTTTAACTCTAAAAGAAAGCACAAAAAAAGAAGATGCAGTAACTATGTATAAAGTTATTTAATTTTTAAAAAAGGCGAGGGAATTTTTCAATTCTAACTCGCACTTTTTTTAAAATTATTAACAAGCCTTTTTTTGATTTTAGTAAAAAAGTTCATTTTTTTCAAAATGCTTTTAATTATATTAGCAATTCTAGTTGAAAATAAAATAACAAAACGGCTAAAACAAGCAAAGTATATAGAGCCGCCTATGGTAAATCCCCAAAAATAAAAGAATCTTATTCTCCCATCTGCAAAGTTAAAAACAAAATAGAGCACTATTAATAAAGTTACTATCCATAAAAGGCTATCTTCCAAATAAACTACCCAATTTTTGTGCTTAAAAACACGCCTTAAAATTCTTGTAATATCAAATAAAAATCCGATTATAGCACCTATAGCTATAGTAAATAAGAAAATCATTTGAAAATCTTTTCTAATATGTTTTTAGTCTGTATTTTTTCTTCGGCATAGTTCATTCCGTTTATTTTTCCATCTATTTCTAATTCGCCTTTTTCAAGATTAAGTGCGTTCACATGTAAGTTTTCTCCTTTTATTAGCAGCATTCCCAAATCTGTTTCTGTTACTATTTCATCTTCATCAAACCTCATCACTTCTAAAATGCCCGTTATAAATAATTTTTCACGCTTTTCTATTATTACTTTATGTTTAGTAGTATATCTTTTTTCTTCCAATTGTGTACACCCCCTTTTAGAAATTATATTAAAAAATTTAAGAAAAATTCTTTATAATTGAGCACCTCTAAAAACTGCTAAATTTTAGAAATTCACGTTAAAGATAGCCTGTTTTTGGGTCATCGTTTGTTAGCTAAAAATTTACTTCGGTCGGTTTTAGATATACACAATCTTATTTATTTAAAATTTTATTTAAAATACTTAATCAAAAGCATTGAAAAAGTCTTGCAAAAAATCTATGATTATGGTATAATTGTAACTATGTGTTTAGCAAACACGCAAAGCTATAATAAACTGCATGGTGCTTAGTTTATTAAATAATATGCTTAATAGCTTTATAATTTATAAAGGCAGCGGGGTTAGCCTTTTCATTAGCTATAAAAGCTTATTAAAAATAAATAAAGTTTGCATTTTAGGCTTAGCGGATGTAAAACCAAAAAAAATTATAAAAACACTTTATTTTTCAGAGGAGGAAAAGAAACATGAGCGTAATTTCTATGAAGCAGCTTTTAGAAGCTGGTGTTCATTTTGGGCACCAAACGAGAAGATGGAATCCTAAAATGGCTCCATATATTTTTGCAGAAAGAAATGGTATACACATTATAGATTTGCAAAAAACAGTTAAAAAGTTTGAAGAAACTTATAGAGCAATGGCAGAGCTTGCAAAAGAGGGTGATATTCTTTTTGTGGGCACTAAAAAACAAGCTCAGCAAGCTATTAAAGAAGAAGCAGTAAGAGCAGGGCAATACTATGTTGCAGAGCGTTGGTTAGGTGGTATGCTCACAAACTTTAAAACAATTAAAGGGCGTGTAGCTAGGCTTAAAGAGCTTGAAAAAATGGAGGAAGATGGCACTTTTGAAATCTTAACTAAAAAAGAAGTAGCTGTTTTGCGTGCTGAAAAAGAAAAGCTTGAAAAAAACATCGGTGGTATTAAAGAAATGAAAAGGCTGCCAGCCGCTTTATTCATAGTTGACCCTAGAAAAGAAGCTATAGCGGTTAAAGAAGCAAAAAGCTTAGGCATACCTATCGTTGCAATTGTTGATA
>WRFW01000186.1 GCA_009787435.1 Defluviitaleaceae bacterium | reverse complement strand
CAGAGCTTATAATTACTCACCACCCACCAGTTTTTAAAGGGTTAAAGCATATAAATACACATACAGCTTTAGGAAAACGTATTATAGATTTAATTAAGCATGATATAACTGTATACGTATCGCATACAAATTTAGATATAGCAGAGGGCGGCGTTAATGATTCTCTTTTTAATAAGCTGCAACTAAAAAATAGAGAGCGTTTAACAGATACATTAGGATTAGTTGGAGATATTCAAAATCCTATGTCTCTTTCTGAATTTGCAAAGTTTACAGCTAAGCAATTAAACGTGCCTATTGCAAGGTATGTTGGTGAAGAGGATACTTTAATAACTAGAGTTGCAGTTTGTGGGGGCAGTGCTTCAGATATTTTTATGTTTAAATCTGCTATTAATAAAAACGCACAAGTTTATGTTACAGGTGATTTGCGTTACCATGAAAGCCAAAAAGCTAGAGATATGGGTTTAAATTTAATTGATGCAACCCATTATGCAACAGAAGCACCTGTTTTAGAAGATTTAAAAATATATTTGCAAAGCCATTTTGAAAATTTAAATATACATGTTTTTGATGATGAGCAAATTTTTAAAGAAGTAAAAATTTTATAAATTAGTTATCTTAATGAGGGTAGGTGTTAACATTTTAGATATAACAAACCCACACGGGTTCAGAGCTTACCAAAGAAGTGTAGTTTTTATGATGTTAACTTCTTTTCGTGAAGTTTTGGGGGTTAAGGCACGCATTTTAGTTGAGCATTCAATGAGTAAAAATTTATTTTGTGAAATTGTTGGAATGCCTGTTACAGAAGAGCTTTTAGAAAAAATAACCGCTTCTATGGAGGAAATGGTTAAAAGTGATTTGCTTATAGAAAAGCATGTAATGCCTATAGAAGAAGCTATTTCAATTGCTGAAAGGCAAGGGCAATATGATAAAGTTTTAAATTTAAATTTTAGAAGGTCTTCAAATGTTCATTTTTATAAACTGAAAGATTTTTATAATTATTTTTATGGACCAATGTTTCCGAGCTGCAAATATTTAAAAATTTTTAAACTTTCAGTGGCAGATGGCGGCTTTATAATACAATTTGAAGACCATCAAAACCCAGGCAATTTAAGACCAATTAAGAAAATTCAAAATGTTAATACTGTTTTTCGTGAAAGTTCTAAATGGCTTAAGGTTTTAAATGTGGACACTGTAGGTGCTTTAAATAAAAATATTGCTAATAGAAAAATTCGTGATATTATAGCAATAAATGAAGCACTTCATGAAAAAAAGGTTGCAAGCATTGCAGATAATATTTCAAATAAAAATAAAAAAATAGTTTTCATAGCAGGGCCAACTTCTTCAGGGAAGACTACCTTTGCACATAGGCTAGCTATTCAACTTAAAGTTACTGGTATAAACCCGCACGTAATCTCTTTGGATAATTATTATAGAGATTATGACCCAAAAGAAAACTTAGAAGATTTAGATTTAGAATCAATTAACGCTATAGATGTTGCAAGTATAAATAGCGATTTAGAAAATCTTTTAAAAGGCGAAACTGTGGACATTCCTATATATGATTTTGTAAAGCGTAAAAAAAGTTACCAAGGTAATTTTCTTAAGCTTAGCTTAAATGATGTTTTAATAATAGAGGGTATACATGGGCTTAATGAAAGTATAAGTGAAAAAGTGCCTAAAGATATTTGTTACCGTGTGTTTATTTCTGCTTTAACTCAGTTAAATTTAGATGACCACAATAGAATTTCAACTTCAGATACTAGATTAATTAGAAGAATGACTAGAGATATAACTTATAGAAATACATCGGCTCGCACAAATTTAGCGATGTGGTCAACTGTATTAAAAGGCGAAGCGAAATACATATTCCCTTATCAAAATACAGCAGATGCAGTATTTAATTCAGCTTTAGTTTATGAGATGAGCATATTAAAGCAATTTGCAGAGCCTCTTTTATTTGCTATAGATAAAACTAGCCCAGAATATTTAGAAGCTAGGCGGCTAATAAAGTTTTTAGATAGTTTTTTAGGTGTTAGCAGTGAACAGGTGCCCAAAAATTCTATTTTAAGAGAATTTATAGGCGGTTTAAGTCTTTAATTTACCTATATATTGTATTTTGTGATGTATCAATCCTTTTTAAAAAATAAAAAACCGCTATTTAAGCGGTTTTTTATTAATCCAACTCTTTCAAAAGCTTTTCTAAGGCTTTTCTAATTTTATCATTTTTCTTTAAAAAGCCTAGCTTTTCTTCGTATTCTTCTAAGGTGTTTATAGCGTTTTTTAAATGGTCTTTCACGGCTTGTGCTGTAATATTTTGTTTTTCTGCTATTTCGCTCATTGAAAGGTCTTCATGGTAGTATAATTCAAATATTTCTTTTTTCTTTTCAGTTAAAAGCTTGCCATATATATCATAAAGTTTCGTTGTTTTTTCTCTATCACCCACTATTTGCTAGCTCATCTTTTTTACTACAAATTCTTCTTCCTTGTAGTCTATTTCTGCTTTTTCACCCTCTAATATAGTTCCGCTTAAAACTTCTTCTGCTAGGCGGTCTTCAATTTTAGCTTGAATAGCACGGCGAAGTGGTCTTGCACCGAAAGCAGTATCAAACCCCTCTTTAGAGATTTGCTCTACTGCTTCATTTGTTACAAATAGTGTAATTTGCATATTTTCTTTAACACGGTCTATAACTTCATTTATCATTTTTGTAGCTATTTCTTTTATATCATCTTCAGAAAGAGGGTGAAAAACTGTTATATCGTCTATACGATTTAAAAATTCTGGGCGGAAAATATCTTTTATTTCATTCATTACATTTTTTTTCATATCTTCATAAGATTTTTCAGCTGTTGTATTTGAAGTGAACCCCAATTTTTTAGGATTTATTATACTTTTGGCACCAGCGTTTGAAGTCATAATGATTACCGTATTTTTAAAACTTACTTTTCTACCTTGGCTGTCGGTTATGTGCCCATCTTCTAAAACTTGCAGCAAAATATTAAAAATATCTGGGTGGGCTTTTTCTATCTCATCTAAAAGGACTACTGAATAAGGTCTGCGGCGTATTTTTTCGCTAAAATGCCCACCGTCGTTATAGCCAACGAAACCAGGAGGGGAACCAATAAGTTTGCTAACAGTATGTTTCTCCATAAACTCACTCATATCTAGCCTTATCATTGCATTATCATCGCCGAAAAGGGTATTTGCTAATGCTTTGCAAAGCTCAGTTTTTCCAACCCCTGTTGGCCCTAAAAATAAAAATGAGCCAATAGGTCTTTTAGGGTCTTTAAGACCGACACGCCCACGCCTAATAGCACGAGATATACTTTTTACTGCTTCATCTTGCCCTATAACTCTTTCGTGTAAATCTTCTTCTAAGTTTATTAATTTGCTCTTTTCATCGCTTTGTATTTTTTGAACGGGTACACCAGTCCAATTTGTAACAACATCTGCAATGGCTACTTCATCTACAATACTTTCTTTCTTAGTTCCAGACTGCCACTTTTCTTTTTCTTCTTTAAGCTGAGTTTTAAGTTCATTTTCTTTTTGCTTTATAACACCTGCTTTTTCAAAAGATTCAGTTTTTATAGCTTCTTCTTTCTCTTTTTCGAGGTCTTCAAGTTCTTTTTCTATTTCTGTAATTTTTGGTGGGGCAGTGTAGCTTAAAAGGCGAATTTTAGAAGCACTTTCATCTAAAAGGTCTATAGCTTTATCTGGTAAAAATCTATCGGTTATATACCTTGCACTTAGGCGAACTGCAGCTTCAAGAGCTTCATTAGTAATTTTAACGCTATGGTGTGCTTCATATTTATCTCTTAAGCCATATAGCATTCTTATTGCTTCTTCTTCGGTAGGCTCTTCAACATTTACTGGTTGAAAACGCCTTTCAAGGGCTGCATTTTTTTCAATATAACGTCTATACTCGTCCATAGTAGTAGCACCGACAACTTGAATTTCGCCACGGGAAAGAGAGGGCTTTAAAATATTTGAAGCATCTAAAGAGCCATCTGCCCCACCTGCCCCTATAATTGTGTGAATTTCATCTATAAAGAGTATTATATTTTTAGTATTTTTAAGCTCTTCAAGAATTTTTTTCATACGCTCTTCAAATTCACCACGGTATTTAGTGCCTGCTACAACTGCATTCATATCTAAAGAGACAACTCTTTTAGTCTTCAAAAGCTCTGGCACTTCTCCAGAAGTTATCTTTTGGGCTAAACCTTCTATAACTGCAGTTTTTCCGACCCCTGGGTCTCCAACTAACACTGGGTTATTTTTAGTGCGCCTAGATAATATTTGTATTATACGCTCAATTTCTTTTTCACGACCTATAATAGGGTCAAAAATACCATCCTTTGCTATAGAAGTAAAATCTCTACTAAATTTATCTAATACTGGCGTTCCATTTTTAGATTTTGATTTAGGGTCGTTTGAATTATTAGGCATATTCATAAAAGGGTTTTGCATATTTGCACCCATAGTCATAGCCCCGCCTGCCCCTATTCTTTCATATATTTCTTCAATTAAGCTGTTTATATTTATTTTTAAGGCAATTAAAATTTTAAAAGCTAGGCTTTCTGTGTCTCTAGTAATTGCTAAAAGAATATGTTCAGTTCCTATATAGCTAGATCCAACTTCAACAGACACATTGTGGCTATTTTCAAGAAGCCTTTTAGTTCTCGGCGTAAAATCTTTTGGTGTATTTTGTTCGTCTGTAATACCTGTCATTTGTTCTATTTTTTCTTCAACATCTAGTTCTGAAATATCGTTATTATCTAAAGTTTCATATGCAACGGAATCTTCAACGTGTACAAGTGCTAAAAGAATGTGTTCAGTGCCTATATAGGCGTGCCCAAATTCACCAGCCAATTTTCTTGAAGCTTCAATTACTTCTTTTGATTTTTGTGTAAAATTACCTTGTGGCATAATTTATTTTCTCCTTTTTTAGCTTATAAGTTTTTTAACATTAGATTTTTATAAACTCTCTCTAATGTAAGAAGCTCTTAATGCGTTTATCTCATCATGCTCGGCATTTTCAAAGTTTCCTATATGGTCTAAATAGTTAACTTTTAAAGCCCCATAGTCTACATTCATCATAATATTATATATTGGCGTTTTAATCTCTTCTTTTAAAACGCCTGCTAATATGCCTATTTTCACTTTAGAAAGCAAGCTTCTAGCTTCTCTAATATCTATCGCTCTTACATATTTTAAAGTTCCATAAGCTCTATATACGCTATCTTCAAAGGAACTTTTATTTTTTCTTTTTTCTAACTCTTCTAGCTCGGTTTTAACTAGTTGGTTAACTGTTTTTTGCAAGTTTTTTAAAAGGTCTTCTTCTGAGCGGCCTAGTGTAATTTGGTTGGAAACTTGAAATATGCTTCCCTCAGATGAGCTGTGTTCACCATGAAGCCCTCGCACAGTCATCCCTAGGCTTGCTAAAGAGCGTGTTAAATGCTCCATTCGCCCTCTTAAGCTATCTAGCATAGGTAGGTGTAGCATATAAGAAGCACGCATTCCTGTGCCTGTGTTGCTTGGGCAGCTAGTTAAATAGCCGTAAGTTTCGTGAAAAGCATATTCTATACTTTCTTCAATTAAATTATCGGTATAATTTGCTAATTCATAAGCTTTTTCAATATTATTTCCAGTATATATACTCTGTATACGTATGTGGTCTTCTTCGTTTAGCATTACGTGTATAAAATCATCTTTACTTGAAATTAAGGCACTTGGACGTTTGCTTCGTACTAAATCATGGCTTATTTTGTGGTAATCTAATAAGGTGAGCTTTTCTATAGTTGTTTTTTTATGAACATCTATAAACTCAAAATTATTTGTTTTTTCCATTATCGCATTAGTAACATCTTTAATCATTTCTCTAGCTTGTGTTTCATCTAATTTGAAAAGAAAAGGGTATTTTCTTAAATTTCTTGCAAGCCTAAGCCTGCAAGAAATAATTGGGGAATCATCTTTTAAATTTTCATACCATGCCATTATTTGTATCCTCTTTGTTTTCTTCGTTTTCTCTTTTTAAAGCTCTTATTCTATCTCTTAAAATAGCCGCCTGCTCATATTCTTCAAGAGAGATTGCTTTTGCTTGCTCTTTTTCTAATTTTTTAATTTGCCAAGCTATTTTTATGGAGTTTTCATTTGTTTGAGGAATTTTTCCTACGTGCTCTGTTGCTCTTTGTATACTTTTAAAAATATCTAAAAGTTCTTTTTCAAAAGTTTCATAGCATTTTTCACAGCCAAATTTTCCAGATTTTCTAAACTCTGCCGATGTAGTCTTACATTTGCATTCTAATGTTTCTTCTTTTTGTTGTTTTTTAGATGGGTCTAAAGCATCTAATCCGTAAAACATATGTTTGAGCACATGGTTTAAAACTGCTGGTGCATTAGCTTCCATATTGTATTCTAAAGAGCATTTATAGCAAAGGTTCAGCTCGGTTTTCTTGCCTACTGAAATTTCTTCTATAGTAACACTTGCATTTAATTTTTTACAGTGGTCGCAAATCATAGTTCCTCTCTTCCATTGCTCTTTTTATTAGCTATATTATAAAGCGAAGTTTTGAGAGTTTCACGCGTTTTTTTACGTGTAAGCTCTATTAAGCCTAGATTGGTTATTCCTAAAACATTCACTTTTATTCTGTCTTTTTTCGTTTCTTCTATTAAGTGTTTGAGAAGCTCTTCTTCATCGTCTTTTGAAGACATATTTATAAAATCTACCATTATCATACCGCTTAAATTTCTTAAGCGAAGCTGATATGCAATTTCTGCTGCTGCTTCTTTATTAGTGCGAAGAAACATATCTTTTCTTAAAGATTTACCAGTGTTCACATCTATAACTATAAGTGCTTTCGTTTGCTCTATTAAAATATAACCACCGCTTTTCAGCCAAACTTTTTCACGCATATCTAACTGTTTATTTATTTCATATTCATTAAAAAGGTCGTGAGTTTCACTGTAAGTTGTGAAAAGAAGCTCATACCCCTCTGTTATTTTTTTAATTTTATCTATATCGTTATTAGTTACTATTTTTTCAGCTTCGGGTAAAAATGAACGCAAGCTAGACTCATAATAAGTAATCTCATTTGGGCTGTATAATAAACTAGGGGAATCTACTTTGTTCATCTCCTCTATTTTATTATGTAAGTTGGTAACTTCTTTTGCTATATCTTCTTCTGAAGCTTTTTCTGAATCCGTACGCAGTACAATTCCATAACCTTTTGGGCATATAGTTTTAGCAAATTCACTGTGCCCTGCACCTTCAATTTTTTTAGAAATAGTAACAGAGTTTGCATTTTTTCTTAATACAATGTATTTTCCAGCTAAAGTAATTGTTTGCGAAACGAAAGTAGCTTTAGTCTCTGTTTTATCTTTTTTCACTTGCACTAAAACTAGGTCTCTTTCTTTGAAGCTTTGCTCTTGTAAAAAGCCTGTTTCGCCTGCTATGTCCACAAAGCAAAAGTTTGGGTGCACATCCCGGACAATTGCCATATAAATATTCCCAACTTTACTCACATTATCTTTATCATCTATCAAAACTTCTATTGCTTTTCCATTTTTTAAAAGTGCAGTTTGAGTGTATTTTTTTTTAATGTTTACTACTACCAAATTCATTTATTTTTCTCCTGTGCAGTTCATTCAAAAAGTCCCTAATCTATATTATAAACAAAATTTTAGAATATTTCAAATGTTTTTTTTAAAACTTAGAACTTTTAAAGGTAGAGCACTTATAAAAGCTTCTAAGTTTTCATAAAGGTGTGTTAAAGATAAACCGATTTTTAGGTTGTTTTCTCCTGTACAGAGCCCCTTTTCTAACAATTTTATAACATTATTTCTCAAGATTCTTTATTTTGTGATAGTTGTGTTATAATTCTAAGATGAGTGTTTTAAAAATCGTGAAAGGTTTGTTAAAAGAAAAGACACATTTCATAGCAGAGGGCAAAACTTTTGTTGATGATATTCCTAAGTTTATAAATATATTCGGCATTTTTATTGATGAAGCTAAGAAAGATAATTTTGATATAGAGCACTATAAGAGTAAATCTAAAGTGTATATTATATCGGCGGCTAATTTTAAAAAACTTTCAAATACTGTAACCCCGCAAGGTATTTTAGCACTTTGTGAAATACCAATTTATGAATTCCCTAAATTAGGTGATTTATACTTATTTTTAGACGGTATTAGAGACCCCGGGAATATGGGAACTATAATAAGAACTGCTGAAAGTGCTGGGGTTTCTGCTATTTTTCTTAGCAAAAATTGCGTTAATATTTATAACCCAAAAGTTTTACGCTCTACTATGGGGGCTATATTTAATTTACCTATTTTCTCTTGTGATATCGTTTCAGAGCTTAGAAAACTAAAAGATTTTAAAATAATATGCACTAGTCCAAACACTGAAAAAATATATTATGAAGAGAGTTTAAAAGAAAATATAGCTATAGTTGTTGGAAATGAAGCTGCAGGTGTTTCAGAAGAAGTTTTTAAAGAAGCAAATGCTATAGTTAGTATTCCTATGGCTGGGAAAAGTGAATCTTTAAATGCAGGTGTCGCCTCTGGAATAATGATTTATGAAGTTTTAAGGCAAAGAGCCATAGGCGGCACTCTTTATAATAAGATGCCCAATTCTAAAAAAACCAAAAAAAATTAAAAAACCAAAATAAGGAGAATAAAAAAATGAACCCAATAGTAACATTAGAAATAGCAAAAAGAGGAGAAATAAAAATAGAACTTTATCCAGAGGTTGCACCAAACACAGTTAATAACTTTATAAGCCTAGTTAAAAGTGACCACTATGATGGGCTTAAATTCCACAGAGTTATAAAAGGCTTTATGATACAAGGCGGCTGCCCTAAAGGAAATGGAACAGGGGGACCTGGGTATGGTATAGAGGGTGAATTTGCAGAAAATGGTTTTGATAATGAGCTTAGCCATGAAAAAGGAATTATTTCTATGGCTAGAAGCGGAGACCCTAACTCTGCAGGCAGCCAGTTTTTCTTAATGCATGAATTTTCACCTCATTTAGACGGTTCATATGCTGCTTTTGGCTCTGTTATAGATGGTTTGCATATAGTAGATGAAATAGCAGAAGTTGAAACTAGCTTTGGTGATGCACCAGTTGAAGATGAGATAATTTCAAAAGCAACTGTTGAAACACATGGTGTAGAATATCCAGAGCCTAGAAAAGTATAGCTTGCCTTTGTGTTGCTAATAAATAAACAATTTTTAGGGAGCTATTTATATGATACAAAAAAAGACATTTGCTTTAAAATACAATGTTGGTAAAAGGGTATATTTGCGATGTTATAGTTGTAGCAGTAAGCTAAAAGGGGATGAAAAAATTTGCCCTGGTTGTAACATGGAAATAGAGCATGAACCGAGCTTAAATTTTGCTAAAAAAGAGCCTAAAAAAACCTCAGAAGCTTCAAATGAGCCAAAGACTGTTTTAAAATTTGAGCAAGCTGAATTTCTTGAAGTGGCATTGGAACAAGTTGACCAACAAGACCCGGAAAAAGAGCAAATAGATAAACTAAAAACTAAGAAGAAAGAGTTAGCTAAAAAAGAGGTTTCTTCTGTTTCTGGTAGAATAAAAACGCCATCGCCAGCTTCAGGCAAAATAAATAAATCTTTGCCTGAAAAATCACGCAGTGCAGAGCAAGAATTGGCAGCGGTCGGTGAAGCGATTTCTAGCAATAGCAATAAGCGTAATTCTTTCCGTTTGTTTATGATAGTTTCGGTTTCTTTAGTTGGTGTTTTGTTTATAATGTTAATTCCAAGGCTTTTTGAACAGCAGCCTTATTATCAAACTTCTGAAGCATTACCTAACGAAGAAAATAACGAACATGTATTAGAAGCTGAAAATGAAAATTTAGAGAATATAGAAAATTATAACGGCTATCCTATAAAATATGAAACTTACCCATCATATTATGTGCATGGAAATTATGAAGATTATTATGAATACCCGTCATATGGGAACTATATAGACTATTATTCTCTTATTTATCAAGCTTCAAACTTTATGGCTCAATTTGGAGATACAATCTCAGTATATTTTGAAAACTTTGAAACTGGGTTTGTGTTTCACCATAATCCTTACGAAGTTTACTTCGCTTCTAATCTAGCTGCTTTGCCTTTTGGATTTTATATTTGGCAAAAATCAAGTGCGGGCTACAATAGCATATTAGACACAGTAACATTTGGCGAACACGATAGATGGAACAGCGGACCAGGTATAATTCGCAACTTATACGAAGTTGGGGCAGAACTCACCCAAAGAAGATTATTACAAACTATGATACAGCATAGCGATAATATAGCCATTTTAATGCTTAGCAGGCACCATGGGCTTGAGAGTTACGCTGCTTTTATAGAAAATATAGGGGCAAATGTAAATTTAATAGGCACTATAACTAATTCACATATAGATGCTTTTAATGCAGGTTTCTTTGCAAGGCAAATTTATTCATTTTTAGAAGCAGGTTATTATTATTCTAACTATTTTAGAGAAGACCTTTTAAGTAACAACCATTCTTTCGTTAATTTTAGAAATACAGCTGCTAATAAAACTGCTTGGTCTCAAAGTGCTATGCATGAAATTTCTATAGTATATGCAGAAAGCCCTTTTAGCCTTTCTATTCTTTCTTCAAGAACTGGCAATGCCGCCGATAGGCAAGTTTTTGCTGAAATAGCAGACTTTTTTGAAACACTTAATGAAAATTTCTATGGAGGTTAAAAGATGAAAGCTATAATATTAGGTGCAGGTTATGCAACTAGGCTTTATCCTTTAACTAAAAATTTTCCAAAGGCACTTTTGCCTATATCAAAAGATAAACCCATTTTAAACTATATCTTAGAACAGCTTGAGAAAATAGAAGCTATCACAGAAGTTTATATCGTTACTAATTCAAAATTTTATTCTTTTTTTGAAGATTGGGAAAAAGTTTTTAAAAATAGCTTTTCAAAAACGATAAAGCTATTAAACAACGGCACTAAAACAGAAGAAGACAGGTTAGGTGCTATTGGCGATATAGATTTTGTAATAAATAAAAACGGTATAGAAGAAGATACGGTA
>WRFW01000185.1 GCA_009787435.1 Defluviitaleaceae bacterium | reverse complement strand
CCCCGCTATTTACGGGGTTTAAAAGTTCTTCGGACACATAATCAGCATATCCTTCGCCTTTGTTTACATTTTCTATTAAAAACTGCTTATTCCATTCATAGTCTATTATTTCTGGTCTAAACCCTAAGTCTATAAGCTCTGCCGTAAATATGTCTATATCTTCTTCAGATTTGTTAGAAACTTCTATTGTAATCTCTGTTAGTTTGTTTATTTTATCGTCTTTCAAAAGTTACCTCTTATGTTTTTAATTACTTCGTTATCAATGTTTCAAAAATTATTATAGTTAACGAAAGACTTTATTCACTGCTTTTTATGCTTGAGTAGCTATAATAATTTTTGAACTATATTTTATTCATCTTCTCTCAAACCTCTGCTGTCTAAATAAATTGTAAATAAAAATCCTAATGTGAGCCATAGCAATGCTATTATTACGTATAAGAAAAGATTACCTTGCATATTCACACCGCCCATACCGATTCTTGCAAGAGCTGTTATAGTTCCAAGCACCGCACCAAAAACAGCATAATAAACGGTCTTTTCATAATTATTAAGAAGCCATACCATAATTTTAGCAATGCTTAAAATTCCTATTATAGCACCTATCATAAAAGGTATTAAAAGAGCAACAGTTGTAAAAAGTTCCATAGCATAGGCAGGCTCTCTAAGTATTGCTATTAAAAATGCAGGCACCGCTGCAACTGCATTATAAACTGTACCAAATTGCCCTAAAACCATTATTATCATACTGCCGCTAATGCCGGGTACTGCCATTAATGAAAGGGTTATTAAACCTGCTATAAATAAATCAATAAAATCACGAAGGCTTGATAAATAGTGTATTGCTATGTGTTCATCTGAATCCACATCTGCTGCTAATAGCATTATAAAAGCAAAAGCCGCAATCATAAATATTATGTTTAAAAAATTTAATTTTTCTTTCGTTCCATTTTTGGTTATTGTGCTTTTTGCACCCAATATGTTCATTTTTCTTAGCACTAAAGGGCTTGCACCAAACATTAGCCCTATAAAAAATGCATAAGAAAAAACAGGGAAGCGTATAATAACTTCATTTACTAAACTTGCAGAGGCTAGCACACCTAAAACAGCACCTAAGCCAATTGGCATTAAAAAAATCATACTTTTTTTAAAATTAGTCTTAAGCTCTGTAACCGCTATTAGCATATTTTTATAAAGGCCTAGTATAATGGCTAAAACCGAGCCTGAAAGCCCCGGCACAATAAGTCCAATACCTATTAAAACGCCTTTAAAAATGTTAGTTATACGCATATTTTTTATTGCTCCCTTGATATTTTAAATTTTTTTAGCCGTCGCTTCCTAATAGTAAATATTTATTAATAGTATTCTAATATGATTTTTAAATTAATCAAAGTTAAATAAACTATAGCCAATGAATGATTTTAGCCACTGCTTTCTAATCATGAGTGGCTATATTTTTTTAATAACTCGTTAAATTAACGGCTTGGTAAAACTCTGTAAATGCTTTTATTGTATACTCATTGTCTATTGTTGCTCCAAGCTCTCTTATAGAATGCATAGCAAGTATTGCTGACCCCATATCCACAACTTGTATGCCAAGTTCACGAGATATAAAAGCCGCTATAGTGCTGCCTCCTATCACATCTGATTTATTTACAAATTTTTGCACAGGAACACCTGCCAGTTCGCAAACTTTTTTAAAAACAGCTGCTGAATATGCAGTAGTCGTATATTTTTGAGCCGCTGAATATTTTATAACAGGTCCGCCTGTTAAAATAGGTCTATTTTCTTTATCGTGCTTTTTTTCTTGGTTTGGGTGCACTGCATGTGCAAGGTCTGCAGAGATTGCAAAAGAGTTGTTCATTTTTTTAAATAGTTCTTCTTTTTCATGCCCTAAGCCTATGTTTATTCTTTCTAAAATCTCTCTAAAATAAGTAGAATTTGCACCGCCGGCAGTTTGGCTTCCTATTTCTTCATGTGAAAATAAAACTAACACATTTATTCCATTCACATTATTGGCATTAAGAAGTGCTTCAAGCCCTGCAAAAGCCATCCAAGCATCGTCTAACCTAGTTGAAGAAATAAATTCTTCATTAACGCCTATTAAAGAACCTTTTTCATATTCATATAAAAATAATTCAAAGTCTAAAATATCTTCTATGCCAAGGCTTAACTCTTTTGCTAATATATTAAGAAGATAATTCTCGCTTTCTAATTTTTCGTTTACAAAAGCTAAGATTGGGTTCATATCGTCTTGGGCGTTATATTCATATCCTTTATTTATATCTCGGTTAAAATGAATACACAAATTTGGTATTATTAAAATAGGCTTTTCTATTTTAAGCAAATGCCTTTTTAAATTTTTATCTACTATATATCCTGCTACAGATAGTGGTCTATCTAACCAAGTGTTAAAAATTGGACCGCCATAAACTTCGGTATTTAATTTTATGTAGTTTTGTTCTACAATTATATGCTTAGGTTTTATTTTAAATGTTGGTGAATCTGTATGAGCACCAATTATATTGAATTTGTTAGGCTCTTGCCCTAGTTCAAATGCTGCTATAGTTTGTTCATCTTTCGTTGTATAATATTTTTGCCCGCTTTCTATTTTCCAATTTGTTTTTGGGCATAAATATTTATATCCGTTTTTTTCAAGCCTTGTGCTCGCATTGCTTACTAGGTGATAAGGGCTTGGAGAATCATAAATAAAATTTATTAGTTCTTTTGCTTTTTCTTTAATATCTTTTGAAAGCTCTTGTAGGTCGTTTTCTTTCATTAAAAATTCTCCTTATGCCTTTTCAATTACAATGTGTTTCGGTGTTTTTAAGTCAACAGAAAATTTAATTTTTCCAGAAATATTGCTTTTCATGCTTCCTAATGAATCTTTTCCAGCAGTTATTCTATAAATAGAATCTTCTTCTAATTGTACTGTTATTATTGTGCTATTTGGAAAGCCTTCAATACCAAAGCTAACGTAGCTTAAGTCATCTTTTTTATTAAAATCATGAATTGTTGTGCCAGGCACAGTTTCTAAGACTAGCTCTTCATTTTTTTCTAATCTTGTTGCTTCTTTATATGTGCTAACTTTATAAATATTTTCGCCGTGTTTAAAACCCTCAACCTTTTCTTTTTTCTCTGCTTCGTGGTTGCCAAAGCTTAATAGTCCGTCTTTTACTATCATTTTACAAAGCTCCTTTATTAATAATTTTTAATAATTTTCAGAAAAGTTTCTTTCGCACATTAATCTTCTTTGAATGTGTTTAAGCAAACATTCTGAATAATTCTTTATTATCTAATTACCATTATACACGAAATTTTACATATTATCAATGTTTTTTATTGCAGCTATAGCTTTTTGTTTAGCCTCAAAAACCTTATTATAATCTAGCAAAAATTTTTCAGCCGTTTTTTTCTAATTAAGAATATATATAATAAGGCTTTAAATAGCATTAAATATATAATTATAATCTTATAGGCACCCCTGGTCCTATAGGCAGCCCTAAAACCATCCATATTAGTAAAATTAAAGTCCATAACACAAAAATTACTACAGAATAAGGGAACATCATAGATATTATAGAACCAACACCAGACTCTTTCACATATTTTCTTGCAAAAGCAAGTATCATAGCAAAGTAAGTTAAAAGCGGTGTTATAACTGTAGTAGAAGAATCTGCAACGCGGTATGCGACTAGTGTAAATTCAGGTGTAAACCCCATATCCATCATTATTGGCACAAATATAGGTGCCATTAAAAGCCACTGAGCAGAGGCTGAGCCTATAAATAAGTTTATAGTAGTTGCTATTAGCATGAAAGTTAAAATTAATGGGAAACCAGTGAAGCCGAGTGCTTGAAGCAAATCTGAGCCAGAAATAGCAAGAATTATTCCTAAGTTTGATTGAGCAAAGAGCCCAACAAATTGCCCAGCAGCAAAAGCTAACACTAAGAAACCTGCCATGCTTTCCATAGTTTTAGTCATATGAATTGTTACATCGCCAGATTTTTTAATAGAGCCTATAACTTTTCCATAAACGATGCCCGGAACTAAAAAAAATATAAATAGTATTGGTACTAAGTGAGAAAAAAATGGAGAAGCTATTATAGCACCATCTACCCCACGCATAGGCCCCCATGATGGTATGATTAGTAAAGAAGCAAGCCCTGCTACTATTAGCATGGAAAGCCCAGCTAGTTTCATTCCTCTTTTTTGTTCTGCTGTTATCTCTGTTATTTCTTCTTTAAACTCGCCTTTATATTCACCTAGGCGGGGTTCTACAAATTTTTCAGTTAAAATGGTTATTACTATCGTTAAAAATATGTGTGAAAACGCCATAAAAAACCAGTTTCCAGTAACTAAAACTTCGTATGTAGGGTCAAAGGTGTCTACTGCTTGTTGAGTTATACCTACAAGCAATGTGTCTAAAGGGGTTACTAGCAAGTTTGCAGAAAAACCACCTGCAACACCTGCAAAAGCAGCAGCCAAGCCTGCTAAAGGATGTCTGCCCATGCTAGCAAAGATAGCAGCCCCAAGCGGAATTAAAACTACATAGCCTGCATCGGTCGCTATAGAGCTCATTATAGAAGCAAACACTAAAGTTGCTGTTATAATTTTTTTCGGTGCAGCCATAACTAGCGATTTAAGGGCAGTTCCCAAAAGCCCTGTACGCTCAAGCACACCAAGCCCAAGCATAATAGTTAAAACCATTCCTAAAGGTGCAAAGCCGGTAAAATTTGATACTACACTTGAAAATATAGTTCTAATTCCTTCACTGCTCATTAAATTTAGGGGTTGTATTTCTTGCCCGGTAGTTGGGTGTGTAACTGAAACGCCTGCCCAGCTCATAATAGCTGAAAAAACTATTAAAAGCCCAGTTAAAAATGCGAATAAAATAAATGGGTCTGGAACTTTATTTCCTATTTTTTCGATACCATCTAAAAACTTATTCACAAAAGTCTTTTTTTCATTGTCTGTTTTGTTCATTTTTTTCCTCCAACAAAAGTTTTTATAAGTTTATAATATTATTATAAAGTATAATTGTCAAAATTGCAACACATTTCACAATATAATTTTTGCCTTTTGGATAATACATTAAAACTTTTGTATACAGTATACAAATTGTGTGTGTAAACTAGTAAAAATATTTTTTCAGTATATTTTGTTACATTTTTATTACAATCCATATTGAATTATTTATTTTTTTAGTGATTTATGCTATTCTTATTCACATAATTATTATATTGTTCATTATTTAGAGAGGATGTATAGCTTAATGAATGAATTACAGCAATTATTAAATTTACAAAACGTAAAAGAAGATAAGCCACAATCAGTATTTCAACCATTTACTATGGCTGGTTGTTCTGAAAAAACTTTATTTTTTATTAATTTTTATGATAATCGCTTTCCCGCTAATGATATTAGATATTCATTCTTTGGTAATAAATAGTATGTTATACGGCGATAGTTTTTCTTATTTTTTGTACTTTGTAATAGTATATTTTATTATTGGCACAATTCATATTTTTGTGAAAACATATAAAGGGTATCTAAAAGAAAATTTAAATGAAAAATTTGTATATAAAGTTAAAACTTCTTTGCCAGACCATCTTCAGTATACAAATATACATTTGTAAATCATTTTTTTAAAAAGCCACTTTGTATTAGAAATTTAAATTTCAAAGAAGAAAATGCAAGGTTTTTTGGAAACTTTACAAATCAATTAGAAGATATAGAAGATATAATATCGGTTAAAAAAAGAGCTTTTAGTAAGCTCTTCTTTAAATAATTTGGAGTAGCTGTTTTTTCTTTAGTTCAAATTCTTCTTTAGTGATTATTTCATCGTCCATTAAGCTTTTAAATTTTCTTATTTCATCGGCAGGGTGTATTTTTTCTTCTGTGCTTCAATATTTATATGGTCTGTAGATAGTTGATTTTTCATTATTTTTTCTATATGTTCTTTAACTTTCTGAATTTTTTCAATATCTTTTTCTAAAAATACGATGGCTTCATTGCTATGTTCACCTTTAATTTCAAGATATCCATTTTCAAGTTCTAAACTAGTAATCGAAAAAAGTTTTTAAATTCGTTTTTAGTAATTTCTGAAAATTTGAATATTGTATGCCTACTATACTTAATTAATATCATACAACCAATTGAAAGTATTCTATTGATTTTTTTCAAAAACTAGTGTATAATTAAACTCATGAAGAATGTGAAAAATAACAATCATGATTTAACAAACGGGAAAATTTTTAGTAAGTTGCTTCTCGTTGCGGCTCCCATTATGCTAACATCTATGGTTCAAATGTTACATAATTTAATGGATATGTTTTTCTTAGGGCTTGTCGGTGCGGAGGGATTAGCAGCGGCAGGCACTGCTGGTATGTATTTATGGCTTAGCATGGCTTTGCTTTTTATATGCAGAATGGGTGCAGAAGTTGGAGTTAGTCAAAATGTTGGTTCGGGAGATTATGAAAAAGCAAGGCAATTTGCAGAAAATTCTATAATATTATCATTTATATTAGGCATTTTATTTTCAGTGTTTGTAGCTGTTTTTAGAGTTCAACTAGTTGGCTTTTTTAATATTCCAGATCAAAGAGTAGTTTACTATTCAGAGCAGTATTTGTTATTTATTTCACCCGTTTTCCCTTTTATGTATGTGAAAGCAGTTATGACTGGCATTTATAATGGGTATGGAAATGCAAAATTACCTATGATTATAAATTCAGCAGGTTTTCTTTTTAACCTTATCATCACCCCTATATTTATTTTCGTTTTAAATTTAGGCGTTGCTGGGGCTGCAATATCAACTACTATTGCATATATACCGCCTTTTTTTGCTTCTATATGGGCTTTGAAAAAATATAAAAATAGACCATTTGAAGAATTTAACTTTTTTATAAAACCATCATCACAAATAATTAAAAAAATTTTTAAAATTGGAACGCCTATGGGTGTTGAATCTGCATTGTTTACTTTTTTTACAATGTTTATAAATAGGTTTATAGCTTCTTATGGTGTGGAAGCTATAGCTGTGAATAGAGTGGGAACACAATTAGAAAGTTTAACTTGGCTCGTTGGCGGTGGTTTTGCTACTGCTGTTACTGCTTTTATAGGGCAAAACTATGGTGCAAAAAAATATGACCGTTTAAAAGAGGGTTTTAGAGTAGGAATGAAGACTATGTTTATTTATGGGCTTTTTGTGTCTATAATCTCTATAATATTTGCGAGACCTTTAATGTCTATTTTTTTACATGAAACTAATGAGATTGCTCTAGGTGTAAGTTATATGCGTATTCTAGCATTTATGCAATTAGTAGCTTGTTTAGAAGGTGTTGCAGCTGGTGCTTTTCGCGGCAAAGGCAACACTATTGCACCAAGTATTACTAGCGTTACTATGAATGCTTTAAGGGTTTTAATTGCTTATTTTTTAAGTTTGCATTTAGGGCTTTATGGAATATGGTGGGGTGTAGTAATTGGGGCTAATATACGTGGGCTTTGGGTTGTAACTTGGTATTATATTAGCGAGAAGAAAATGAAAGAGAATTTTAACGATGATAGAGCAGCTAACAATTAAAAATATAGCTATAATCGAAGAATTGACAGTAAATTTTAATAGTTCCTTAAATATTCTTTCTGGTGAAACAGGGGCTGGGAAGTCTATAATTATTGATTCTTTAAGCTTTTTATTAGGTTCTAAAACTCCTATTTCTGTTCGTGCAGGGGCAGAAGTAGGGGAAGTTTTAGGTGTTTTTTTCATTAATGAAAAAAATAGAGAAGAAGTTGGTAATATAGCTCCCTTAGAAGAAGATGGCAAAATATTAATTTCACGAACTATTTCTTCAAAAAAAAATACGATAAAAATAAACGGCAAAACTTCCACCTTAGCAATTTTAAGAGAGCTTTCAGCCATGCTTATAGATATTCATGGGCAGTTTGAGCATAGCTATTTAATAAATGAAGCGAAGCATATAGGGCTTTTAGACTGGTTTTGCAATCCAGAATTAGTTAAAATAAAAGAAAATTTAGCAGCTAGTATAAATGAGTATAAAAATATAAATGAAAAGATAACTTCGCTTTCTGAAAAAGCTTCTGAGGAACGCATACTTCTTTTAAATGAATACATAGAAGAATTTGAGCTTTTAAAATTAAAGCCAAACGAAGAAGACCAAATCGCCGAGCGTTTAAAATTTTTGCATAACTATAAAGATAATTCTGAAAACCTTTCAAAAGCTGCAGAATTGGTCTATTATGATGCTCTGCTTAAAATTACCGAAGCTAAAAAGCTTCTAAGAAATACACAATATGAAGAACAGCTTGAAAGTTTAAGAATTTCATTAGATGATTTAGGCAGAGATTTAAAAAGCACAAATTTAAAATTAGATATGAATGAGCTTGTAAATTTAGAGCTTAGATTTTCAGAAATTCAAAAGCTAAAAAGAAAGCATATTCGTGAATATGATGAGCTTTTAACATATCACAAAGAGCTTATAGATGAATTAGAGGGAATGCAAAATTTAGCACAAAATTTGAATGAACTAAATATTTTAAGAAAAGATATACAAGGTAATATAGTGAAAGATTGTGAAACTATGCACAATTTTAGGCTGGAAGCAAAACAAGTTCTTGAGATAGAGATAACAAAAACTTTGAAAGATTTAAATATGCCAAATGTAATATTTAATGTTTCTATTGAAAAGAAACAAAGCTTGAGTGCTAATGGCAATGATAATGTTTCATTTTTAATTTCTCCTAATCTAGGTGAAGAATTGAAACCGCTTGCTAAAATAGCCTCTGGTGGTGAGATGAGTAGGGTAATGTTAGCTTTAAAATCTACTCTTGCTAAAAATAATAAAACGCAAACTTTCGTGTTTGATGAAATAGATACAGGTGTAAGCGGGCGGACTGCTCAAAAAATAGCAGAAAAGCTAGGCATAATGTCTAAAGAGAAGCAAATATTGTGTATTAGCCATTTGCCTCAAATAGCCGCTATGGCAGATAGCCACTTTTTAATAGAAAAAGTTCAGCATGAAGGCAAAACACGCTCTAATATGCGTGAACTCTTAGGTGATGAAATAATAAATGAACTAGCAAGGCTTATAGGTGGTGCTAAGATTACAGAAAACACTTTAAATGCAGCTAATGAAATGAAAGAGTTGGCTATTAATTTGAAAAACTCTTGATAGATGGTAAGCCCCGCTTCAAGTGGTTAAAAAACTTGAGACAAGGCATAATTTTTAAGGATTTTTAATAATTTATGAATAAAATTTATTTAGATAACGCTTCAACTACTCAAATGATAGACGAAGCATACGAAATAATGCTTCCTCATTTTAAACAAAACTTTGCAAATGCAAGTAGTGTTTATAAATTTGGCAAAGAATCTAAACGTGAGATTGAAAAAGCCCGTGAATCTATAGCAAATTCTATAGGGGCTAAATTTTCACGTGAACTTTATTTTACCGCTAGTGGCACGGAAGCTAATAATTGGGTTTTGAAATCTTTATCTAAAAAAGGTTCACACATTATAACTAGCCAAATTGAACACCATTCAATTTTAAAACCACTAAAATTTTTAGAGAGACAAGGTGTTTCAGTTACTTATTTACCAGTTACAAAAGATGGTTTAGTTACCCCAGAAGTTCTTGAAAGTGCAATTACTGGCAATACTAGTTTAATTTCTATAATGTTCGCTAATAATGAAATAGGAACTATACAACCTATTGCTGAGCTTTCAAAGGTTGCAAAGAAGCACAACATACTTTTTCATACAGATGCTGTTTCAGCACTTGGTTCTATAAATATTAATGTGCAAGAGCTTGGCGTTGATTTTTTAACTATTTCTGCTCATAAAGTTTATGGACCAAAAGGTGTTGGTGCTTTATATGTTAATTCTAATGTAGAGCTTCCTGCATTTATACATGGTGGTGCTCAAGAAAGAGGGCGGAGAGCGGGGACAGAGCCTGTTCCTCTCATAATCTCTTTTGCAAAAGCGCTTGAAGTTTGCTTAACAAATATGGAAACAGAAAAAAAACGTTTGCATAGTATTGCTTATAACTTCATAGAGAAAATTTTAGTTACTGTGAGTGGTTCTAATTTAAATGGCCCGCCAATTACTGCTATTGAAAATATTAATAGACTTTCTAATATTATAAATTTTAGCTTTGAAAATATTAACGGTGAAGATTTAATTATTATGTTAGATAATGAGGGTTTTATTTGTTCATCTGGGTCGGCTTGCACTGCTGGCTCTTTAGAATTTTCACACGTGCTTACCGCTCTAGGCATTTCAGAAAATGCGGGTTCTTTAAGAATCTCTTTAGGGCTTTTTAATAGGGAAGAAGATTTAGAAAAGTTAGCCGAAAGGCTGCCTTTAATTATAGAAAAATTAAGAGGATATTTATAGAATTGATTACCTCTAAAAACCTTTTAGGTTTTTAGAAAGTTTTGTTAAAGATAGCTAGTTTTAAGCTATCTTGGGTGAACTAAAAACGACCAAAGGGATTTTTTTAGAGATATCCAATTTATCAAGGGGAGGGTAAGTTATTAAAACTATGCAAAAGAAAAAAGTAGTAGTTGGGATGAGCGGCGGTGTTGATAGCTCTGTTGCAGCATATTTATTGCAAAAAGAGGGTTATGAAGTAGTTGGTGTTACTATGAACGTTTGGAAAAAAGAGGGCGATGAAATGATTGAAAGGCGTGGCGGCTGCTGTGGGCTTAGTGATATAGACGATGCTAGAAGAATAGCCGATAAGTTAGGAATAGAACACCACGTCTTAAATTTTAGGGGTGATTTTCACCGTGCTGTAGTTCAAAATTTTATTGATGAATATAAAGAGGGGCGTACGCCGAACCCTTGTATAGCTTGTAACCGTTTTGTTAAATGGCAGTCTCTTTTAAATAGATCTATTCCTTTGGGGGCAGATTTTATTTCAACAGGGCACTATGCAACAATTGCACAAAATAATAATAATGGGCGTTTCACAATAAAAATTTCAGAGGGCGGTGGGCATAAAGAC
>WRFW01000184.1 GCA_009787435.1 Defluviitaleaceae bacterium | reverse complement strand
TGCTTCTTTTGAGCCAGTAAATAAGTTGTTATCTGAGAGAGGCTCTTCTCCTCTATTCTTTTTCAAAAAAGCCCCCTCCATCAATTTTAATATCTTCATCTTTAAGGTGAGGATTTTTTAAATCCCTAGCCTTTGTCCAAGCTGTGTCTTTAATTGCTCCTAAGCCGTGTGTTAAATCGGATAAATCCCAACCACTTTTGCTTTTAAATTCATTCCAAATTTCTTCAAAGGCATCTTCAAATATATTACTTTCAGAGCGTGTAAAATAGGCTTTCCCGCCTGAGCCATAATAATAATCACCAATAGGTTTATTATTATACCTTGCAAAGTAATAATAAACTTCTGGGATTACAGGGCCATATTTCCAAGTTTCAAAAGTTTCATCAAAAAGCTTTAAATCGTATTTAAAAAGCATACGGGCATATAAAAAATAAAGCAATTTTTGGAGCTTCATTGGCGTTATTTTTTCATTATCGCTTTCAGCTCTTTTTATAAAATTATTACTAACAGACAAAGCTGTAACCATTTCACCACCTCCAACGTTAGCACTATTGTAACTATAACTAAGCTTTTTAAACAAAGGAGCAATTTTTATAAACTTCAAAATATCACCTACAAATTTAACGAAAAATATAATCCGTTTTAGATATATTATTCACTTCGTATGTAAAGATGATTATCTTAAATATTGTGTGCTCTAAATGCACAAACAAATTTCGATTGCTTCAAGCATGTACTTTTGAAAACAAACCTAATATAAGATAACAATATTATAGCATATTTAATAGGAAATTTCAATGGGTGGTTTAACATAAAAAGCCCCCAAAGATTTTTTGATTTTATGAGTATATCTAAACTCATACTTTTATTCTTTGCTCGACACGTATTCTTTCATAATGGTCTAAATAATACCCGCTTTGCGTTATTGCTATATATTCCATTAATATAGGTGTTTCTATATTATGGGCTACTTGCATTCGGTTAAGACCCTCTGGAACAAGCCCTAGCCCTCTCAGAAAATCATGGCTTATTCAGTTGGTTCTTGACTTATCGTTTAAATATTTTTAAAGGAGAAGTCTTTTTAACTATTCATAAACATTGTATTAATACGATGTCCGTTATTCAAGCTAACTTCTATTTTTTGAGCTCCAGAAGAAACTGTAATTACTATTTATTTCATAATTTGCTACTATATCCATAAAACTTATTTCCCAAACTATTTTGCCATCAAAATCAAAAGAAATTATATCAAGCTCACATATATATGCCATTATAGTAGTATGCTACTCCAAGTTTAAAATCAAAATCCTCTATAACTTCAAATCTATTAGTAGGATTGCTGTTATTGCCATAAATTTTAAAACTATTTAAAATTTATGGTTCTTTTAATTCTTTATAGGAATTAATCAAAGTTGTTTTTATCATTATTAATTAGCTTAAATAATACGGCATCATTTCCTCGCAAGTTCCTCCATTTAAAGAAAATATAGAAACTTTATCCCAAATATCTTTTAAACTCTTTTCGCCATAGAAAACCTTTTCGTTCACAAATTCTTCAAATGAATTATATTCATGTGCTTGTGAGCCATCCTGAACTAAACCAAACCAGTACACTTGCTTTTTTGTTTCCTTGTCTAGCATTTTTCCCATCCAAGATGATTGATAAATCTCAGAATTATCAATATCAAATTCTATCTCAAAACCTAAACCTTTATTTTCATAGATTTCAAGCTCCATAATTTTTTTAAAATCTTTAAAACTTATTTTATTCATCACTTCTTATCCTCCTTAATTCTCATCTATCTTCTTCTTTGTTGTTCTTCAAGTCTGGAACCATGTTCATGTGGAACTTCTGGATGGTTATTAGGAAAGCCGTGGTCTGTAAAATCAACATCTCTAAATTGTCTTCCATTCTTATCAAACCATCTTCTAGTTGCTAAATTCCCTCTCCTATCTAAAATATCTATGCTTGAGTTTGGTGTTCCTTTTAAACCTGGATTACGTGTAACTGTTGAATGGTTTCTAGCTGGAGTTGTATCTATTATATTATCATTATTAGTTATAACACTATTACCAACACCATTTGGAGATGTAGTAGAATTAGGATTATTTCCATTTTGTTGACTTTGAGAACCAACTATATTTTGTTGTGATTGTTGCCTTTGCGGCTGTTGATTATTCCCACCCAATCTTGGGGCTGCCGCCCCGCCTGCAATTGTTGCAAAAAGCTCATTCATTCTTTGCTCAGCACGTATTCTTTCGTGATGAGCTAAATCATTCCCGCTTTGCGTTATTGCTATATATTCCATTAATATAGGGGTTTCTATATTGTGTGCTATTTGTCTTCGGTTAAGACCCTCTGGAACAAGTCCAAGTTCTCTTAAAAAATCATGGCTTATGCGGTTTGTTCTTGAGTTATCGTTTAAATATTTTAAAAGAGAAAGCCTTTGGCTGTCGTTAAGCCTTGATAGTCTTTCACTGTTTAAAAATTGTAACTGCCTTTGTTGTTCTCTTGAAAGTGAATTGAAAAAGTTATCTGTTGATAAATGATTTCGGATTAGATTTCTTAAATTTCTTCTCTGTTCAAGTGTTAGTATGTAATCTAAAGTGTCTCCTAATTCTATTGGCACTATAGTCAATGGGTTTTCACGAAGTAAAGAAGAGCTAATGAGAAAATTTGTAGGCTTTAGTTGAGGGCTTCTAACTCTTTTTCCATAAGCTTCGCCATTTATTAAAACTTCATCTACTAAATCTCCTCTTTGACCTACTAAAATATGAGCTATCCTAACACCGCTTTTATTATAATATTCTTTATACTCTATTATAAAGGCTTTTGTAAGCTTTATAGAACGAATTAAGCTTTCTGCTTTATAAACAGCCACTTCTAAGGAATGATACCAATTCCTAGGGTTATCTTCATATCTTGTGTTTGCCCATCTCGCTATTTTATTTGTAAGTCTTTCTTTTGAATCATCCAAGCTTTTAGAATTATAAGCGATTCCCATATTTATTTTTAATTCAACGCCTATTGCATAGTATGGCTTTACATTCCATGTAGTTTTCGTTTCACGTTTTATACTTGCCATATAGCTTAAGAAAAAGCTTTCTTTGTTTAGCGAAAAATCATTTGGCGTGTTTATATATTTCCATTCTATTACTTCCCCATTTGTTAATTCTATGTTATAAAAACCGCTTAGTTTTAGAGTTAGCATTATTGAAACCGCCTATAGCTAATCTTAGTTTCTGTTTTTATTTGAAAATTTATATTCATAGCTCACCTAAATTTTTATATATTTATGGATATTATATCATATTACGCCAAAAATAACAAGATATTTTTTAACTCTTGACTTTTTCAAAAATATATTGTAAAATTTCCTCATTAAGAAAAATTTTTTAAATATGGAGAACTCAAATGAAAAAACGAGCATTAATAAGCGTTTCAAATAAAACTGGAATAGTAAACTTTGCAAAAGAGCTAGTAAATTTAAATTATGAGATAATTTCAACAGGGGGCACATATAAAACTCTAAAAGAAAACGGAATAAAAGCTATTGAAGTTTCAGAAATTACAAACTTCCCAGAAATTTTAGATGGTAGAGTAAAAACACTACACCCAGCTATACACGGCGGGCTTCTAGCAAACTTAGATTTAGAAAACCATAAAAAACAAATAGAGGCGCTTAATATTTCACCAATCAGTATAGTAGTAGTTAATTTATACCCTTTTAAAGAGACAATTTCAAGAAAAGAAGTAACATTAGAATTAGCAATAGAAAATATAGACATAGGCGGTCCTAGTATGCTTCGTTCTGCTGCCAAAAATAATAAACACGTTACGGTAATTGTAGACCCTACAGACTATGAGCCTATTTTAAAAGAGATAAAAAATGGCGAAATATCAAAAGAAACAAAATTTAAACTTGCTGCTAAAGTTTTTTCACATACGAGTGCTTATGATAGCATAATTGCAAACTATTTAAATGAACAAGCAAAAATTGAACCTGAACTAATAACTTTAACATTTGAAAAACACCAAAATTTAAGATATGGAGAAAATCCACACCAATCTGGGGCATTTTATAAAGACCCTTTTGCAAAAAAAGGAATAGCTATGGCAAAACAATTACAAGGGAAAGAACTTTCTTATAACAACATAAATGATGCAAATGCCGCCTTAGAATTAGTTTACCAATTTGAACAACCAACAGCAGCAGCAATTAAACATATGAACCCTTGCGGCATTTCTAGTGCTGAAACGATAAATGAAGCATACAAACTTACTTACGAAGCTGACCCTATATCAATATTTGGAGGCATTATAGCTTTAAATAGAATAGTTGATAAAGATTTAGCAGAAGAATTAAACAAAACTTTTTTAGAAATAATAATAGCACCTAGCTATACAAAAGAGTCACTTGAAGTATTATCTAAAAAACAAAATGTGCGTGTTTTAGAAATTAATATGGAAAATGAACACAATGAAGCTAGTTCACAAATTGAAAATCTGCAAAATATAAAACCGATAACCGAAAATAAAATGTTAACTTCTGTGCTAGGAGGGTTATTAATTCAAGATATAGATAATATAAACATAAATAACTTGCAATTAGAAATTCCAACGAAATTAAAACCCTCAGAAGAAGATATAAAAGGGGCTTTATTTGCTCAAAAAGTTGTGAAAGCTGTAAAATCTAATGCTATTGTAGTTGCAAAAGATAGTGTGGCAATAGGAATTGGAGCAGGGCAAACAAATAGAGTTGGGGCAGCAAAAATTGCCCTTGAAAAGGCTAGCGAAAAAGCAAAAGGGGCTATACTAGCTTCGGATGCTTTTTTCCCAATGGCAGACACTATAGAACTTGCAGCGAAATATGGAATAAAAACTATAATTCAACCAGGGGGAAGCATTAAAGATAAAGAAATAATAGAAGCTTGCGATAAATTAGAAATAGCGATGATAATTACAAGAGCAAGGCATTTTAAACATTAGATGTAGAAAAATTGAATGTTATGAACTTGAAATATTTACTTTAGTGAACGACTGGATTTAGCCGCTTCTTTTTATCCATGAGTAACAAATTAAATACTTCAAATTAACTTTAAAATAGGATACCAAAAACTCAATTTTTAGCAAAAATAAAAATAGGAGATTATAAAAATCAAATGAAAAAAGTATTAATAATAGGGCGTGGCGGGCGTGAACACGCACTTGCTATAAAATTTAGTGAATCTGCTAAAGTTTATGCTGCCCCAGGCAACGTTGGTATGGAAAATATCGCAAAAATTGTGAATATAGATGAAAATGATTTTGAAGGGCTAATAAATTTTGTAAAAAAAGAAAATATTTCTTTAACTTTTGTAGGCCCAGAAGTGCCGCTTGTAAATGGAATTGTAGATGAATTTGAAAAAGAAAATTTAACCATTTTTGGCCCAAATAAAAAAGCAGCTATGATTGAGGGAAGCAAAGCCTTTGCAAAAGAACTTATGCAAAAATATAACATACCGACAGCTAAACATGAAACATTTACAGAAGTAAAAAAAGCTATGGAATATATAAAAGAAAATAAAATTACACCGCCATATGTTTTAAAAGCAGACGGCTTAGCAGCTGGAAAAGGTGTAGTAATTTCAGAAAGTTTAGAAGAAGCAGAAGCAACACTAAAAGAAATGATAGAAGAAAATAAATTTGGAGAAGCTAGCAATAAAGTAGTAATTGAAGAATTCCTTGAGGGGTGCGAGTTTTCTTTTATGGCTTTTGTAAATGGTGAAAATGTATACCCTTTAGAACTAGCTAAAGACCATAAAAGAGCATATGATAAAGATGAGGGACCAAACACAGGTGGAATGGGTGCTTACTCCCCTGTGCCTATAATTTCTAATGAAACAGTAAAAATAGCTATAAAAGATATATTACAAAAAACAGCCAAAGCAATGGTTGCTGAAAATTGCCCATTTAAAGGTGTTTTATATGCAGGTTTGATAGATACTAAAGAGGGTGCAAAAGTAATAGAATTTAACGCACGCTTTGGAGACCCTGAAACAGAAGTGTTACTTCCAAGGTTAGAAAGCGACCTTTATGAAGTTATTATGAGCGTACTTAAAAAAGAAGAAATAACACTTAAATGGTCAAATGAAACGACTGTTGGCGTTGTGTTAGCTTCTGGAGGGTATCCAAATTCATATAAAACTAATATTCCGATAAATATAAAAGACACAAAAGATGTTACTATATACCACTGTGGCACTAAAAATATTAACGATAAATTAGTTACAGCAGGCGGCAGAGTTTTATTAGTTACAGCAAAAGAAAGCAACTTGAAAAAAGCGAGAGAAAAAGTATATGAAGAAATTAAGAAAATAAATTTTGAGGGTATACAATATAGAAAAGATATAGGTCTCAATATGTCAAAAATATATTGATACTTCGTCAAACTGCTTCAGTGTTTCGCTCATATACAAAAGTACACTCCCGAAACTCATCATCATTCTCCTCATCTAAATACATTTTTGCTCATACTGTTCGTAAGAAATAAGTAGGTCTGTAGAAAAGTCTTACGTATCAAGAATAGAGAAGAAAGCATTAGATAAACTAGCAAAAGAAGACTTATAAATGTTTGCCTTTGTTTTTAAAGCTGCTCATAATTAAAAAAATAGCCGCTAAAAAATTGTTTGTTAAATATATAAATTTAAATAAAAGCACAGAATATTAGCCCACTAGTTTGTGGATTACTTAGGCTGGTCATAACAGCCAAGTTAAGCTAACTTCTGTGCCTTTATTTTTTTTACTATCAACGTTTATTTTTATGCCGTGCTTCTCAGCAATTTCTTTTGCAATTACGAGCCCTAAACCTGTTCCTTGCTTATTTTCTTCCCCTCTATGTTTATAAAATCTAGTAAAAATATGCGGCAACTCTTCTTCGCTTATTCCTAAACCATTGTCTTTTACTGTTAAACAATTAAGATTAATGCTTACATTAATAGTGCTTTCTTTAGGCGAAAATTTTATAGCGTTTTCTAATAATATTATTAAAAGCTGCCTTATTCTTGTATAGTCTGCGTTGATTTGCAAATTATTTAAATTGTAAGCAATCGTTATATTTTTTTCTTTGGCGATTTTAGCCATAGCTTTTATTGCATCTTCCGTCACTTCTTTTAAATTTATAGTAGTTTTTTCTAAAGTCAGCCCTGCTTGAATATTACTTAAATCTAACAAATCACGAACGAGCCTTTCTAAAAAAACTGTCTCTTTAAGCATTTCTTTGTTAAATTCTTTTAATATTTTTTCGTCTGTTATAATTCCATCTTCTATGGCTTCTAATGAACCCTTTAAAACTGTTATGGGTGTTCTTAGTTCATGTGATATATTTGCTATAAAATCTCTTCGTAAATTTTCTAACCTTTCATTTTCTTTCAAGCGAAAATAGTAAAAAAGAAAAGCACAAAATAGAAACGATACTAAAAGAGAAATAGAAGTGCTTAGAGTGAAAATGGCAAATGCCCCTGCTTCTCTATTTATTAATATTTCGGAATAAATTAAAACTGTACCGAAAAGCTCATCATTTATGCCTAATATTGGGGATGCAACTAATATACCGTCTAATATATTATAATATACCTCGCTATTATTTAGAGCATTAAACATTACTTCATAAGAACCCTCTGGCACTTGCTCTGAATTGTATATAGGTATTAAGTGTATAGTATTTGAAAAGTCTTGAACGGCAGAAAATACCCAAACATCTGCACGGGCAATATTTTGAATTGACAATAAAAAGTTTCTAAGAGGAAGCTGTTGAATTAAAACTGTGCCCCCTCTTTGAATAATGCTATAGCTTATAACATCTGAAATATTTGTGGAGATTATAGCTGCTCTTTCAATAAGTTCTGTTGTTTGTAAATTTATGTTGTGGCTGTTGAAAATATTACTAAAAGTTGCACTTATTATTACCGCAAAAAATACAAAAAATATTGCAAAATAAATTGTTAGTTTTTTCATTTAATAATTTTCAGCTTTAAGTAAGCTTAGTTTTCATTTTGATTTTTTTAGAAGTTTTTTCACAAACTTCTAATATTGCACAATATTTGTCCATAAAAGTTAAAACATAGCTTTCTTTATAACGTGGCGGTGAAAAAGTTAAAGGCCACATATGTTTGGCTATAGCATCTTTTTCTACTTTATTTAATTTTGTAAACTTTTTGGCATTAGAAAGTGCAATTTTAGGGTGCCCTTTTATGTGCCCACCTGGAACTTTTGTAGTTTTAAAATCATAAAGGCAAAAATCATGCAAGAGCCCTGCCCTTGCCCCTGAACGATAATCTAAGCCTAATTTTTTACATAGCTTGTATGTATAATAAGAAACATTTACGCTATGCAAAAGCCTACTAGTGTTCATATGCTGGCTATATTCATCTAGTTTTTGTATATCTTCTAACGCTAGCAAATCACTAACTAAATTTAAGTATTCTTCATCTTGAAAAATATCTCTATCTATTCCTATTACTTTCATAAACCTCCTGCTTCTTCGGGGGGTATGATTAAATTTAAAATATCCCTCGGTTAATAATATGTGTAAAAATTTAAGTTATCTTTGTTTAACAAAAAAAGGGCATAAAAAACCCTTTATAATAAAATGAATTAAAAGCCTTAAGCTACATCAAAGCCTAGCTCTTCAATTGCTGTATTTATAGTGTTTACACTAAGTGTTTCTAAATGGTCAATCACTGCGTTAGCTTTTTCTAAGCTAACTGAAACGCCAGTAACACCGGATAGTGCTTTAAGTTTTTTTGTTACAGAATCAACACAGCCGCCACAGTCCATTCCTTTTATATTTACAGTAGTTTGCATAATGATGCCTCCTTTACCACATACGGTGGAACTATAATTTAAAAAAATATATTGCTAAGTATATAATATAATTTTATCAAAATTATTGTTCCTTGTCAATGGTTTTTTAGTAATGCCCAAGCTTTGCTATACCAAATCTAAACCTTGGCTAAGTTTCTGAAAATTTTCAAGCAAGTTTTAAAAATGCCCAAGCTTTGCTATGCCAAATCTAAACCTTGGCTAAGTTTCTGAAAATTTTCAAGCAAATTTTAGTAATGCCCAAGCTTTGCTATGCTTCTTTTGAATTTTCTGTAGTTTCCTTAGCTATCATAGCATACAAACATTCCATAGCATCATAAAGACCGCCCATTTCATTTATTATTTTTTCTTTAACTGCTTCTTCTCCATTTAAGATTGTGCCAACATCTAAAACGAGTTTACTTGTGTCCATCATTAGCTCTGTGAGCCTTTGCTCTGTAATCCCTGAGTTTCGAGCAACAAATTTTGAAATGCGTGCTTGCATTTTTTGCAAATAATCATAAGTTTGGGGTGTGCCAACTACAACACCATTCATGCGGACTGGGTGAATAGTCATCGTGGCACTTGGTGCTATAAAAGAATGCTGGGCAGAAACTGCCAAAGGCACACCTATAGAATGCCCGCCGCCAATTACTAAGCTAACAGTAGGCTTGCCTAATTTACTTATTAGCTCTGCAATGGCTAATCCTGCTTCAACATCGCCGCCTACTGTGTTTAAAATTATAAGAACACCCTCAATTTCTGGGTTTTCAGCAGCAGTAACAAGACCAGGTATAACATGCTCATATTTTGTAGACTTATTATTTGGCGGCAAAATAATATGCCCCTCTATTTGCCCTATAATATTCAAAAACCATATATTCCCTCTAGGATTTTTAACAACCGATGTGCCATATTCTTTTATATCTTCTTTAGGGGTTTCTACACTAGCACTTTCACTTTCTTGCTGTTGTGTGCTCGGTTCTTCTTGGTTTACTGCCATTGTCTCTTCTTCAATTAATGCTCTTAATAAATTTTTCATATTTTAATTATTGACAGAAACTTTTTGAAAAATTCACATATAATTATATAGCCACATACAACTTTCAAAGGGTTACAAAGATTGCATAAATTGCTAATCAATGCCGTGATATATACTTATAATAAAGTAAAATCATAAATATAAATGCCCGAAAAACTAGGAATAGAGGTGATTTTTTATTACTTACAATTTAATATTTGCATTAATTGTACTTATGATAATCGATTATATAACAGCGATTTTTAGAGCAATTATAGAAAAAACGCTAGCGAGCGACAAAGGCAGAGAATTTATTTTAAAAAAAGTAACTATTCTTTTGTTAGCAGCTTCTACTTATATTTTAGACACTTTTGTGCTTCAAAATGATACTGGCAATCTTCTAATAATAACTGTGCTTTCATTTTATATAGCAAATGAGGGGATAGGAATATTAGAAAATGCAGCAGCAATGGGGCTTCCAATTCCAAATGCTTTGGCAAATATTTTAAAAAGGGAAAAAGAAATATAAAAAATAACCCAGTAAACCGAGTTATCATTAAATTTTGAACATGCAAAATATAATAGCTGCTCACGGTTGGAAAGCAGTAGCTAAAACCGTTCGTTAGTTATTATATTTTGCGTGTGTTTACATATTTACATACATAGCTGTATAATAACTAAATTTTTTCTTAAAATTGCTTAGAATTTTTTAGCCATTACTTCAGCTTTTTCTAAAGCCGCTTTCATTATTTCTTCTTTTTTGCTAGGGTCAAAATCTATACCCTCAACGAAAATAGATTCAAGAACATCAAGACCGATAAATTTTAAACTGCCTTTAATGTATGAATCTGCGTGCTCAACACCTGTAGTAGTTGAATAAGTACCACCGGAACCATGAATGTGTATAGCGATTTTCCCAGTCATTAACCCTTGTGGACCTTCTGCCGTATATTTAAAAGTTTTACCAGCCATTAATATAGTGTCTATATAAGCTTTTAACATAGTAGGAACTGTTAAATTGTGCATAGAAGATTGAATAATAAATTTATCATATTCTAAAAAC
>WRFW01000183.1 GCA_009787435.1 Defluviitaleaceae bacterium | reverse complement strand
GGTGTGTTTTTAATAATAGCCACTTTTGTTTTTCTTCAAACAGGGCTATATTAATTGGGCACCTTTAAAAACTGCTAAATTTTTTGAAAGGTGCGTTAAAGATATCCCGTTCTTTGGGGTTTTCAAGGGTGAGATAAAAGCGACCAAAGTGAGTTTTTAGAGATACCTAATTTATAACTTTAGTGCAGGTGTTTTTTATCATTTTATTAAAAAATATTTACACTACTTTAAATTGTCAATTCCCTTATTGACAAAGCTATTTTGTTTGTGTTATAATTGAACATCTCTAAAAATTGCTAATTTTTAGTTTTTTATAATAGTTCTTTAAAGATATCCTTTTTAGAGATACTGAATTTATATTCATCAATATGGAGGTTTTTAGTAATATGGAAAATAAAGAGGAAGAAAATAATAAAGAATATGAGCAAAGGCGTAATTTTTATAGAATATATCGCCAGCTGCCTATACAATTTGAGTTTGCAGATGTAGAAGACCCAGAAAGGCAACATGGAGTAACTCAAAATATAAGTGCAAGCGGAATGCTTTTCGACCATGATTATTTTTTAGACATTAATAGTAATATAAAAATCTCAATTGAAATAGAAGAAACTACTATACAAGCTGTAGCTACTGTAATAGACCGTATAGAGTTACCAAAAAGTGCGAAAAATAAATATAGATATAGAATTAATTTTAAAAAAATAAGCCCAAGATATCAAGATTTTATAGTTGAATATGTTTGGAAACAACAACTTGATGAAAGCAAAAATCAATTTTATGCTAAATATGGGGATGGTTTAAAAAATTCATAAAAACTTTAAAAAATCTTCATCAGAAAATTTAGGTATTTTTAAAAAAGTTTAATTAAAAGTTTTGAGCATGGAATAATTTTAAAGGCTCAAATTAGAAAAATAAAATTGACGTTCGTGATTTTATAATTAGCAACATGGCTTTATGCTTATAGAGTGCCAAAATTAAAAAATTATTAAACGAATTCTGAGGATTTAATATGTACAAAATATTAGTAGTAGACGATGAAAAATTAATCGTTAAAGGCTTAAAATTTAGCCTAGAGCAAGATAACAACTTTGTAGATGCAGCTTATGATGGTGAAGAAGCTATAGCTTTTGCTAAGCAAAATAATTATGATATAATAATATTAGATGTAATGCTTCCTAAGGCAGATGGTTTAGAAGTGTGCCAACAAATAAGGGAGTTTTCTAATGTTCCAATAATTATGCTAACCGCTAAAGGCGAAGATATGGATAAAATAATGGGGCTTGAATATGGGGCAGATGATTATTTAACTAAACCTTTTAATGTTATAGAGCTTAAAGCTAGAATTAAAGCTATTTTAAGAAGAATAACTACAGGGGCTCCAAATTTGCTTGAAAGCATTTTAACTGTTCGTGAATTAAAATTAGATACCGAAAAAAGGAGAGTTTACATACATGAAAAAGAAGTAGACTTAACTATAAAAGAATTTGATTTATTAGAGCTTTTAATGATGAATGAGGGAAAAGTATACAGCCGAGAAGAGCTTTTAGGCAGCGTATGGGGCTATGATTACCCTGGAGATGTACGAACTGTGGACGTGCACGTTCGCAGGCTTCGTGAAAAAATTGAGCAAAGCCCCTCAGAGCCTAAATTTGTTTTTACTAAGTGGGGTGTTGGTTATTATTTTAGATAAAAAGAGCCCATTTAAGGGCTTTTTTCTTTACAAAAAAGGATTAAATTTTTTCTTTTCAAGAATCTTTGTTTCTGCTTGCAAAGCAGTTCTTAGAGCTGTAATTTTTTCTTTATATTGTTCGTTTTCATTTTCTTTTGCTACAAAAAGCATAATTTCAAATTCAGCTTCTGTTGGAAAATCTTTGTTAGAAGCTTCTTTATCACCACATACGAAAACATCAAGAAAAATTTCCAATCTTTCTTGACCAATATAAGATATCAAATTTTTAATTTGTTCATTTTCTATATTTAGAAAATATTTTCTGTTGAATTTGGTTACATATACAAAGTTGCCATTTTCTTTTAAAAGAAAAAATGCTTTTAAGCCATCTTCAACTATATTTATTTTAGAGCTTATTAGCCTTATCATTTCATTTTCATTATTTATTTTAGTATTTTTTTCACCGTTTACTAAATAATCAATTGTTACATTGAAATAATCAGCAATTTTTTTAATTGAAGTTGAACTCGGTTCAGACCTTCCTTTTTTCCATTGCGTAATTATTCCATTAGATAATTCTGTTTCTCTTTGAAGCTCTGAGGGCTTTATATTATTTTCTCTCATAAGCTCGAAAATACGCTCTACTACTGTGCTCATCTGTTTATCTTCATTCTCTTTCGGACTTAATTTTTTTCTCATAATTATCCTCCTTAAATTTTGATAGATAAATATCTATTTTATCATTGACAAACTTACAGTTTTATATTATAATAATATATGTAATTGAAAAAGGCGAAATTAAGCCTGCCATAACCTTACATTTTTCATTGGTCTATTGAATTATATCTACACAATATAATTATACACTATTATGGTTTTGGTGTCAATTATTTTATAAAAAATACTTGAAAGTTTTTTAAACTTAGGCTAGTTGTAGCTTTGGTGTATTAATATTCAAGTATTTAAAAAAATAAATTAGGAGGTAATAAAATGTTAAAAGTAAAATTTAACCCTTTGGGTGCTCTCGGAGGAGGAACTGACCCTGGATTTCTTATATAAGGGTTTAATTCAGTATGAGCACAATAGAACACTTGCAAAGAGAATTTCTTAACTTAGGCTCTAATCAAAATATTAAAAGAATGATAGTTTTAAGAAGAAAGTGCGAAGTTTATTTAATTCACACTGGTGATAATAATTACAAACATATAGAAAACACTATGCACGCTCTTAAAGCCTTAATTATTTATAATTTGACGGATAAAAGAAAACCGACATATGAATTAGCAAAGCCTATGCTAAAAAATTTAGAGTTTGGGCAAAATAAAATGAGTTTAGAAAACAATTATAATAAATTATTGCTATCATATGGGATTGGTTTATGTGAAAATTATTTGCAAGCTTATACTATATTAAAATCACTAGAAAATACCTTTTTATTAGACCAAGATGATGCTAAAAAAGGTGTTAGAATTCAAACTTTAAGTTGGTCTTATGTGAATTTTTGTGAACTCTTGTTGCATATTAAAATTTTTAACAACCCTACAGATGAGGAATTAATAAAAATTACTCATCTTTTCAGGCAATCAGCTGAAAAGGCTAAGAAAATTCTTATTTTAGATGGGAACATTAAAGCTTTATCAATATTACTTCTAAAAGAATCTCAATTTTACACTGGTATTCCCTCACGAAAAAAAGCCGTGAAAAAAGAATTTAGCATATTAGAAGTAGTTGAAACCTCTAAATTGGTGTGTGAATTTGGAGATGTAGATTACCCGAATATAGTTAAAAATATTGGCTTAATAATGGGAAGAGAGCGTATAATTAGAGGTATTACACAAGAGCAGTTAGCAGAAATGCTAGGCTTTACTTTAGAGTATATAAGTTTAATGGAAACCGGCAAAAGAAACATAACACTTAAGACTATTTTAAGCCTTTGTAAACTTTTTGATTTACAAATTAGTGAAATGATTCCTTTTAACAATTAGTTTAAATTGAGTTATTAATCTTTTCGGTTTAAAAAATAAACGCCCCTTATTAAGGGGCGTTTATTTTTATTTAATTCATCGCTTGCAAAATTTAAAAACAATTTATTAAATATTAAATATTATTTGAAGTGTTTATTCCACTAATAGCTGCATATTGAGCCGCTATATAATTTTCTTTACGCTCCATTACACGGGGTATGTAGTTTTGTGTCTCTCTAAAAGGCGGCACACCACCATGCCTTATAACATTCCCAGCCCCTGCATTATAAGCTGCCAATGCAAGCTCTAAATCACCTTCAAATCTATCTAAAAGCTGTCTTAAATATCTAGTGCCTGCGTGTACATTTTGGCTAATATTAAATGGGTCTGTTACACCTAAGCTTTCAGCAGTTGCAGGCATTAATTGCATTAAACCCATAGCACCCGCTCTTGAAACTGCATTTGGGTTATAATCAGATTCAGTCCGGATTACTGCCCTTATAAGATTAGGGTCTAACTCGTATCTTGCAGAAGCACTAGCAATCGCAATGGCAATATCTTGTGGCAAATCATTATGAGCCATAAAATTTTCTAAAGTTTCGGAAAAACTAAGCCCATGTATTATATTATTATTGCTTTGGTTTATATTTTCTATATTGCTGTTATTATTTGTTATATTGTTAATATTATTTGAATTGCTATTGTTTGCAATTTCAGACCTTCTATTTTGTTGCCTGCTTGTGAATTGGGCAGGGTCAAAATTCATATTTAAGCTAGACTTAATACTACTTGTTATGTCGTTAAATAAACTGTTCATAAAAACCTCTTGAAAAAGCTCCTTAAATGTTATATAATATATTCTAATAGTTTGTTTCGGAAAAGTCAATAGTAAGTTATAAGAAAATAAAATGGAGGGGGTGGCTCTTCACAAGTTTTGTAAATAAGTTCGTTTTTTAGTTCGGTTTATAAATTTGGGCTTATCGCATTATC
The DNA here is from genome assembly GCA_009787435.1 of Defluviitaleaceae bacterium. Taxonomy (GTDB): domain Bacteria; phylum Bacillota; class Clostridia; order Lachnospirales; family UBA5962; genus WRFW01. Next base: position 6,128 of record WRFW01000183.1, on the reverse strand, counting down.
TATTAAAATATATTTAAAAATTATGAAAAATAAAAATTTAAAAACATTAGAATATACAAAAATAATAGAGCTTTTGCAATCTTATGCAATAAGCCCTATGGGTAAAAAAAAGGCTTCTCAGCTTTTGCCTCACACTAAGCTTAGGTTAATTGAAAAAGCACAAGAAGAAACAGAAACAGCTTTAGAAATGTTTATAAAAAAGGGCAGCTTGCCATTGGGCGGCATTAAAAATATTGAAAACCCAATTGAAAGGGCAGGGCTTGGGGGCATTCTCACAATTCTTGAATGCTTGCAAATTAGCGACACTATACATGTTTTTAGAAAAATTCAAAAGTATTCTAAGGCTGAAAATAAAGAAGACATTTTCCCTATATTAGAAGATTATTTTGAAGCTATAATTGTGCCTGAAAGTTTGGAAAAAGAACTTATACGCACAGTTAAAAGTGAAACAGAGCTTCATGATAATGCTTCAAATGAGCTTCAAGCTTTGCGAGCCGCTATAAAAAGTGCTTCTTCAAAAATTAAAGAGCAATTAAATAACATTATAAGCTCTACTGCTTATAAAAATATGCTTCAAGATAATTTAATAACTATACGTGGCGGGCGTTATTGTGTGCCTATTAAACAAGAATATAAGGGCAGTTTTGCAGGCATAGTTCATGACCAATCTGCAACTGGTGCAACTTTTTTTATGGAACCAACAGCTGTTATAACTTTAAACAACAAAATTAAAGAATTAATGGCAGCTGAAAATAAAGAGATAGAACGTATTTTAAAAGACCTTTCAAATAAAGTAGCAATAGATCGAAACACCCTTTTAGACAATTTAAAAACTATAACAGAGCTTGATTTTATTTTCGCTAAAGCTTCCCTTAGCTTTAAAATGAATGCTATACGCCCTCGCTTTAATGAAAATGGCTATGTAAATATTATAAAAGGCCGCCACCCTCTCATTGAAGCTGAAAAAATAGTTCCTTTAAATATTTATCTAGGAAAAGATTTTTCAACCCTTTTAATAACAGGGCCTAACACTGGGGGGAAAACAGTTGCTCTTAAAACTTTAGGCTTATTTTCTTTAATGGGGCAGGCTGGGCTTCAAATTCCGGCAAATAGCGAAAGCGAACTTACCGTGTTTGATAAAATCTTCGCAGATATAGGTGATGAACAGAGTATAGAGCAGAGCCTTTCTACTTTTTCTTCTCATATGGTAAATATAGTTTCTATTTTAGATGAGATTACTCCAAAATCGTTAGTGCTTTTAGATGAATTAGGGGCAGGAACAGACCCAACAGAGGGGGCTGCACTTGCTATCTCTATAATAGAATATCTTCATTCTAAAAAAATACGCTCAGCTATTACTACCCACTATAGTGAATTAAAACTATATGCTATTTCAACAGCGGGCATTGAAAATGCTTCTTGTGAGTTTGATGTTTCAACGCTTGCACCAACTTACAGGCTTTTAATAGGAATTCCAGGAAAAAGCAATGCTTTTTCTATTTCTAAAAAATTAGGGCTTTCAGATAATATTATTGATGGTGCTAAAAATGTGTTAACGAAGCAAGATGCAAAGTTAGAAGATATTATAGCAGACCTTGAAATTAATAAAAAGACGATACTCTTTGAAAAGGAACAGTCAGAAAAATATTTGAGAGAAATAGAGAGTCTTAAAAAACAAATTACAGAGCAGCGTGAAAAATTAGAAAAAGACCGAGTAAAAATTATTGAGCGTGCTAAAAAAGAAGCCCAAGAAATTTTAATTATTTCTAAACAAAATGCCGATAAAATAATTAAAGATATGGCAAAAGTGCAAAATGATAGCAAGAATATAAACGAGCTTTCTAATATGCGAAAATCGCTTGAAAAAGAGATAACTATTTTAGAGCCTAGAAAGCCAAAATATGAAAAGCCTAAAAAATTAAATATCGGGGATACAGTTTTCGTTCATACTATGGGCACAACTGGTATAGTTTCAAGTTCTGTTAAAAATGATAAAGTTCAAATTAAGATGGGCATAATGAAAATGGAAGTTTCGCTTGACCAGTTATCTTTGGATAAGAGTGAAAATATAACTATAAATAATGAAAAACAATCAGTTTCAACTTATTCTAAAAACCATTCAAAAGCTATTAGTATAGGCACAGAGTTAGATATTAGGGGGCACCTAGCTGCAGAGGGTATCTCTAAATTAAGCAAATATTTAGATGATGCTTATCTTTCCAGTTTAAAGCAAGTATATATTATTCACGGAAAAGGCACAGGGCAGCTTAGAAAAGCTGTGCAAGAATATTTAAAGAAAAATTCTTATGTGAAAAGCTACCGGGCAGGTGAATTTGGAGAGGGAGACGCAGGAGTTACTGTTGTAGAATTAAATTAAATATTAATTAAACATGTAGGTGTAAATATGGATAACATAACGAACAATTTTATTACAGATTTTATAAAAGAAGATTTAGGCGAAAATTTAAATAGCTTAATTACTCGATTCCCACCAGAGCCAAATGGGCATTTGCACATAGGGCATGCTAAAAGCATTATTTTAAATGGAGAGCTTGCAAAGCATTTTGGTGGCAAATTTAATATGCGTTTTGATGATACTAACCCTTCAAAAGAAAGTGTAGAGTTTGTTAACTCTATCCTTGAAGATGTTAAGTGGCTAGGCTATGATTATGGCGATAGGCTTTTTTATGCTTCTAATTATTTTGAAACTTTTTATGAATGTGCTTTAAACCTGATAAATAAAGGCTTAGCTTTCGTTTGTGATTTAACAGGCGAGCAAGTTCATGAGTATAGAGGCACTTTCACAGAACCAGGGAAAAACAGCCCTTTTAGAGAAAGAAGCATAGAAGAAAATTTAAAGCTTTTTAAAGAGATGAAAGAGGGCATTTATAAAGATGGCGAAAAGACTTTACGTGCTAAAATAGATATGGCACACCCAAATATAGTAATGCGAGACCCTGTAATATATCGTATTGCACACATTCACCACCATAACACTAGTGATAATTGGTGTATTTATCCTATGTATGATTATGCACACCCTTTAGAAGATGCAATAGAAAATATTACACATTCTTTATGTTCATTAGAATTCGAAAATAACAGACCTCTTTACAATTGGTTTATAGAACACGCATGGATTGGTGAAAGCAAGCCACGCCAAATAGAGTTTGGAAAGCTTTCTATATCAAAAAGTATTTTAGGCAAACGCCATTTAAATAAATTAGTTTCAGAAAAAAAAGTACAAGGCTTTGCAGACCCACGCCTTTTAACTTTAAAAGGGCTTAGGAGCCGGGGATATACACCAGAAATAATTAAAACTTTCGTTAATGAAGTTGGCATTTCTAAAGCGGATGGAACTGTTGAAATAGAGCTTTTAGAACACCACGCCCGTGATATTTTAAAAAAAGAAACGAAAAGCTTAATGGCAGTTTTAGACCCTTTAAAAGTAGTAATAACTAATTATGAGGGTGAAGAAGAGCTTGAACTTGAAAATAGCAGTGAAGCAGAGCTAGGAAGCCGAAAAGTTTTGTTCACAAAAGAGATTTACATTGAAGCTAGCGACTTTATGGAAAATCCACCAAAAAAGTTTTTTCGATTAGCACCGGGTGTAGAAGTTCGTTTAAAAGGGGCATACGCTATAGTTTGTGAAGAAATAATTAAAGATAGTTCAGGAAAAATAACAGAGCTTCGCTGTACTTATGACCCACAAACAAAATCTGGCTCTGGCTTTAATGCTCGGAAAATTAAAGGCGTTCTTCATTGGGTTTCGGAAAAATATGCTGTAAAGAAAACAGTTAATCTTATTGACTATTTATTAAATGAAGATGGCAGCTTAAATGAAAATTCCATTGTGAAAAAAGAAGCTTTAATCGAAAAAGAAATAACAGCTGAAGATGAACGTGTCCAATTTATGAGACACGGCTATTTTTATAAAAACGAAGAAGAAGAGCTTAATTTGATTGTTTCATTAAAAAGCTCGTTTAAATAACAGGGGGTATCTTTGAAAAAAATAGCAGCATTAACCCTCGGTTGCAAAGTTAATGAATATGACACACAAGCTATGCTAAACATATTTACAAACCGTGGTTATGAAATAAAACAATTTGATGAAAAAGCAGACATATACTTAATAAATACTTGCACAGTAACAAATTTAGGCGATAAAAAAAGCCGCCAAATGCTTAGGCGTGCAAAAGCTATGAATCCTAATTCTATAGTTATTGCGGCAGGCTGCTATTCACAAGTTGCCCCTGAAGAAGTGGCAGCAATTGATGGCGTTAATATAGTAATCGGTAATAAAGATAGATATAAAATAGTAGATTTAGTAGAAAGCTTTGATGAAGAAACTGGCGAAACGCTTACTAGTGTTTCAAATCTTCGGTATGAAAAAGTGTTTGAAGAATTAGAGCTTGAAAGCACGAATGCTAAAACACGGGCATTTCTTAAAATTCAAGAGGGGTGCAATGAATTTTGTACTTATTGTATAATTCCTTATAGCCGAGGAAGAAATAGAAGCCGTGAATTTACTAATATTATAAAAGAAGCTGAAAGGTTGGCAAGGGCAGGCTATAAAGAATTGGTTTTAACTGGCATTCATATAGCTTCATATGGAGCAGACAACGGTGAAAAATTAATAGATATTGTTCGTGAACTGCATAAAATAAATGGTATAGAGCGTATACGCTTAAGTAGTGTAGAACCAAAAGTGATGACCGATGAATTTGTGAGCGGTATAAAAGATTTAGAAAAAGTTTGCGACCATTTTCATCTTTCGCTTCAATCTGGCTCAGATAGAATTTTGAAGCTTATGAATAGAAAATATACTACAAATGAATTTAGAGAATCTGTTAGAAAGATAAGGTCTATAATGCCCAATGCCGCTATTACAACCGATATAATAGTTGGATTCCCTGGTGAAACGAAAGAAGATTTTATAGAAACATATGAATTTGCTAAAGAAATAAATTTTGCGGATATTCATGTGTTCCCTTATGCGGCTAAAAAAGGCACAAAAAGTTACAATTTTAAAGAGCATTTAACGAAAGAACAGAAGCAATCCCGTGTACATGAACTAATTAAAGTTAGAGATAAAGGTGCAAAAGAGTTCAAAGAAAAATTTGTAGGGCAAAATATGCAAGTTTTATTTGAGACAGACCAAAAAGGCAAATATATAGGGCTTACTACTAACTATATAAAAGTTTCTATGGAAAGCGTTCATATGCTAACAAATCAAATCAAAAATATAACTCTAACAGAGGAGATTTTAATATGAAAACTACTAAATTATCATTGCTAGGCCCTTTAACAGAGTTTGAGGGGGCAAAAATAATAAAAGAAGTATACAATGCATTAGAAGAAAAAGGCTATGACCCTGTTCGCCAAATTGTTGGGTATTTAATCTCAGAAGACCCAACTTACATTACTAGCCATAAAAATGCACGCTCTATAATAACTAAAGTAGAGCGAGATGAGATATTAGAAGTTTTATTAGTTTCATACATTAAAAATTTATAAAAAATTCTGAATTGGAAAATTTCAAATGAAAGCACATAATGAAGAGCTCTATAAAATAAATGAGCTTAAAAATCTAACAAAACCGCATTCATCAAAAATTCTAGGAATTGACTATGGAGAGATTCGCATAGGCGTTGCCATTTCAGATGAGACTAATACAATTGCATTGCCATTTAAAACGCTTATAAAAAAAGATGAATATACTATAAAGCCATTAATTTCAGAGCTTAAGGAACTTATTAAAGCTGAAAATATTGAAAAAATTATTTTAGGTAACCCTTTAAATATGAATGGAACTAAAGGGGATAGGGCACTTAAAACGGAAGATTTTAAAGAAAGGCTTCATAGGAATTTTAAAAAATTAGAAATAATATTGTGGGACGAGCGTTTAACGAGCGTGCAAGCAGAAAAAATTTTAATAGAGACTGGTAATAAAGAAAGACAAAATATAGACCAAGTGGCAGCAACTTTGATTTTGCAAGCCTATTTAGACAAGGAGAATAATGGAAAACAAACCACATAGTAAACAACAACCACAAATGGCAGGCAGTGCTAAAAAGCATTCTTCAGCCGTTGGAATAATAAAAAAACAGCTGCCCTCAATCCCAAAC
>WRFW01000182.1 GCA_009787435.1 Defluviitaleaceae bacterium | reverse complement strand
ACAGAGCGATACAGTATCTTATATTCTTTTTAGAGCAAGGGTAGCCTCCTGCTAGGGGGGGGGGTATAAAACCACCTTTGGCGGGTTAAATAAATGTGGGTTATATGGGGCATTTAATATCATGGATGAAAAAAATTTAAAATTATATATTCCGCTTAATCTTTCTTATTTTGCAGATGGTGGCGGTGAAAAAACAGAAACTGCTACTAGAAAGAAAAGAGAAAAAGCTAGAGAAGAAGGGCAAGTTTTGCAAAGCCAAGAAATTGGTACTTCGGTTCTTTTAATTATTGGTTTCTTCTCTTTAAGTATTTTCGGTATTGGTGTAGTAGATGGGCTTAGAGAAGCTTTTGCTTTTAATTTTGAACACCTCACCTTAGATGGGCTAGAAGCTGTAACTAATATGAACTATATAACAGGCGTTATAGCTCATATGTTTATCCAAATAGTTTTAATTTCACTGCCTATTATGCTAATGTGTATGGTAGCAGGGCTTATTACAAACCTTGCTCAAGTCGGTTTAAAGTTTACTTCAAAGCCGCTTAAGCCAAACTTAGGCAGGCTAAACCCTATTAAAGGTTTCAAAAAAATATTTTCTATGAGAGCGATAGTAGAGCTTGCAAAATCTATGATTAAGCTAGTCTTAGTAGGCTCTATCGTATATTTAGAATTAAGCCGAGAGCTTGAAAATATATCTGCCGTTATGTTTATGCCTTTGCTTTTTTCATTTGGCTATATGGCTCAAATATCTGTTAGATTGGGTATGATAATAGGGGCATGGTTTATTATAGTTGCAATTCTAGACTATTCTTATCAAAAATATAAACACGAAAAAGATTTAAAAATGAGCAAACATGAAGTTAAAGAAGAATACAAACAAATGGATGGTAACCCGCTCATTAAATCAAAAATCCGCTCTAAAATGCGAGAAGCTAGTATGCAAAGAATGATGCAATCAGTTCCCGGGGCAGATGTTATAATAACAAACCCAACACACTTTGCAGTTGCAGTTTCTTATAATAGAGAAGCCGCCCAGCCTCCAAAAGTAGTAGCAAAAGGGGTAGACCACTTAGCAAAGCGTATAAAAGAAATCGGAAAAGATACAGGCGTTACAATAGTTGAAAATAAAGAAGTTGCAAGGGCATTATATGCCGCTGTAGATGTTGGTGCTGAAATACCGTCAGAGCTTTATAAATCTGTAGCAGAAATATTAGCTTATGTGTATAAGCTTAAAAATATAGTCTAGGAGTATTAGTATTTATGAGATTCGCAAAAGAGGCCCTTTTTGGTGTAGCCATAATAGCAGTAATATTAATTTTATTAGTCCCGCCGCCAACATGGCTGCTAGACCTTTTATTAACAGTTAATATTATGCTAGGTGTAATTATATTAATAGATGCTATTTACTCAAAAGAACCTTTGGATATGTCTATATTTCCAACCGTTTTGCTTGTAACTACCCTTTTCAGAGTTATTTTAAGTATATCTAGTATGCGGCTCATTTTGGGCGAGGGCTTCGCAGGGAATGTTATATCTACCTTTGGTGATTTTGTCGCCGGGGGTAATATGGTAGTCGGTATTGTTATTTTCTTAGCTTTGGTTTTAGTAAACTTTATAGTAATTACAAAAGGTGCTGAAAGGGTCAGCGAAGTTACAGCCCGTTTCACATTAGATGCAATGCCTGGTAAACAAATGGCAATCGATGCAGACTTAAACACAGGGCTTATAGATGAAGAAGAAGCAAAAGCGAGAAGAAAGAAAATTCAAGATGAAGCAAGTTTTTATGGTTCAATGGATGGTGCCACAAAGTTCGTTAAAGGAGATGCAATATTCACTATAATTGCAACTTTAATAAATATTATAGCAGGCGTTATTTTAGGAGCAACAGGCGAAGCGACAGGCGTGCCGCTTCCAATAGGCGAGGCTTTCCAAATATATACTCTTATGACAATAGGAGATGGGCTAGTTAGTATTTTGCCCGCAATTTTAATCTCTCTTGCTACAGGTATGATAGTTACAAAAGCTACAAACGAAAGCGATATTACAGAAGCAATATCTACTCAAATTTTTAGCAGACCCCTTGCGTTTTTCATAGCTGGTGCGTCTTTGTTATTGCTATCACTAACACCTATGCCAACTCATATTTTCCTTCCTCTAGGAATAGTGCTTATTTTACTAGGATTTAGACTTTCAAATAAGCAAAAATTAGAACGCATTGAAGAAGAAATAGCAGCAGTGGAAGCAGAGCACCAAACAGGGGCTGGCAGCGGTGGTGCTCCAGGGCTTAAAGGACCAGAAAATGTTACTAGCCTTTTAAATGTAGATTCTATATTGTTAGTTTTTGGCTATGGGTTAATTCCGCTAGTAGATTATAACCAAGGTGGTGATTTAGTCGATAGAGTAATAATGATTCGTAGGCAAATTGCAATAGAGCTTGGAGCAGTAATACCGCCAATCCGTATGCGAGATGATATAAAGCTTGGGCCAAACCAATATCGAATTTTAATAAAAGGCGTTGAAATTGCAGGTGGTGAAATTCTTTTTGACCATTACATGGCAATGAACCCGGGCTATGTTGAAGAAGAAATTGAAGGTATCGAAACAGTAGAGCCTTATTTAGGGCTTCCTGCTCTTTGGATAAATGAAAGGCAGCGTGAAAAAGCCGAAGCTATGGGCTATACAGTAGTAGATGCACCAGCTATTATCGCAACCCATTTAACAGAAGTAATTAGAGATAACTTAGCAGACTTATTAACGAGACAAGATACACAAATGCTTATCGAAACTGTTCGTGAAACACACCCTATATTAGTTGAAGAGCTTATGCCTAAGCTAATGTCTATAGGTGATATTCAAAAAGTTTTAGGAAATCTTTTATCCGAAGGGATAGCTATAAGAGATTTAGTAACAATTTTAGAAACTTTAGCAGATTATGCTGTAAGCACTAGAGATACAGATATGTTAACAGAGTATGTTCGCCAAGCATTAAAACGCTCAATTTCCGCAAGATATTTTGATAACGAAGTGAACACAGTTATTACTCTGGACCCAGAATTAGAACAGACAATAATGACAAACGTTCAGCAGACAGAGCAAGGCTCTTATATAGCTCTGGACCCTGTTGTAACAGGGAAAATACACGATAGCTTAAAAGAGCAAGTTTCAAAATTAGCTTCTATGGGGCTAACACCAGTTATTTTAACTTCTCCAATAGTTAGAACTTATTTTAAACGCTTAGTTGAGCAATCTGTTCCAGATTTAGTAGTCCTTAGTTACAATGAAATAGAATCAAATATAGATATTCAATCGATAGGAATGGTTACTGTTAATTAACTCTTGGGCGGCGATTTGTTTTGGCATTCTACAAAAGGTTTTAAAAAAGCTGCAAAGTAATATGTTAAAACGATACAAAGTTAACAGGCTATATAAGTTTTAAATTAGGAGGTAAATTTCAAATAAGAGGGGAGGTGTTAAAAAAATATGGAAGCTCAAAAATTTGTAGGCAACACTGAAGAAGAAGCAATAGCACATGCCAAAAAAGCTCTAGGTGAAAATGTGCTCATTTTAAATGTTGAAAAAATTAAAATAAAAAGCCTTTTCGGTATCTCAAAAAAAGTTGAATTTGAAGTTAGTGCAATGCCTGGTGAAAAGAAAGAAGAAACTATTTCAAAAATCGGCGAAGATTTTATGAAACAAATGATTTCATTAACTAAGCCAAATAGACCGCCAGAGAATACTTCAAAACAAATTGGCAATACTAATTTATATTCACAAAGTTTAAAGGCAGAGCCGAATCCAAAACAAACTTATGCGAAAGAAATTTATTCAAAAGAAGAAAAAGCTCCAAATTTAAAAATTGCAAATTCTGCAAGAGACAATTTTGAAAATAAAGAATTTAAAATCGAAAATTTTGAAAAAACTTTTAATCTTTTGGTGCAAGAAGATTTAAGCAAAGAACTTTTGAAAGAACAAGAGCTCTTGGAAAAAGAAAAACGCATAAAAGAGCTTGAAGAAAAGCTAAAAGCTCTGGAAGCGGAAACTGCAAAAAAAATAGAAACGCCAATAAAAGAAGAGAGCAAACACCAGAGCGACTTTATAAACCCAGTTATACAAACCTTTTATGAAGAATTAATTTTTAATGGAGTTTTGCCCGAAATTGCAAAAATGCTCCTCTCTGATTTAGAAGAAGAAACTGAGATAAGTAAAATAGGTGCTTTTGTATATAATAAAATTATAGACATTTTGAAAATGCCGACCCCTATTAAAAATAGCTCTTATGATACAAAATTTATATTTTTCTTCGGTCCCACAGGTGTAGGCAAAACGACTACTATAGCAAAAATAGCTTCTAAACTCGTTTTAGAAGAAAATGAAAATGTAGCTATGATAGCAGCAGACACATATAGAATTGGTGCCACAGAGCAGCTCAAAATTTATGCAAATATTTTATCAACTAGTATAGATATAATATACGAGCCTAAAGAATTTTCAGCAAGTGCTATTAAGTTTCAAAATGAGGGCAAAAGTATAGTTTTAGTTGATACTGCTGGTCGCTCTCATAAAAAAAGTGAAAATCTTACAGAATTAGTAGAGCTTTTAGATACCCCCTTTATTAATGAAAAATTCCTAGTTTTAAGCTCTGCTACTAAATATGAAGATTTAGAAGATATCATTTTACAATTTTCAAAATTGGGTCGGTTTAGAATTATTTTAACTAAATTTGATGAAACGCTAAGCTATGGCAATGTTTTAAACTTATGCGTTAAGTTTGGAATAGAAATAGTTTATATTACTACTGGGCAAAATGTGCCTTATGATATTGAAATTTTAAGCCCGCAAAAAATAGCAAAAGCACTACTCGGAATAGAGGTTTACCAATAATGAAAGACCAAGCTGAAAGCCTTAGAAATTTAGTTAAAAAGCCTGTTTTAGAAAAAGCTGAAATAAAAGGTGCTGCACAAAATAAATCCTCAAATTCAGTTAAAAAACCACGCATTATAACCGTTGCAAGTGGCAAAGGCGGTGTTGGCAAAAGCAGTTTCGTTCTAAATGTAGCTATGTGCATGGTTCAGCGAAATATAAAAGTTTGTATCATAGATGCAAATTTTGGCATGGCTAATATATCGGCATTAACAGGCAAAGTTTCTTCTAAATCTTTAGCACAAGTCTTAAATAAAACAGTTAGCATAGAAGAAGTAATTGAAAAAATATATGGCGGCATTCATATAATATCTAGCAGCTCTGGCTTTTCAGAGCTTTCAAATATCGAAAATGAAAGTCTAGACTATTTAATAAAATCTTTTTATAAGCTAGGCAATTTATATGATATAATATTAATAGATTGTGGGTCTGGTGCGGGGGCTTCTGTTATTAAATTAATAAATGCTTCTTCTGAAGCAGTAGTTATAACAACTCCAGAACCAGCTTCTCTAATAGATGCTTATTCATTAATAAAAATAGTTAAGGCTGCAAATGGTATGGCTAATAGCTTAAATTCAATATCGCCTCTACTGTATATAGCCGTTAATAGAGTTAAAAATTATGATGAGGGCTTAGAAGTATACAAAAAAATGAGCGAGATAACAGCAAACTACACAGGCTTAGAGCTTTCTTTAATTGGTCTTATCCCTGAAGATATTAATTTACAAAAATCTATAAGAAGCCAAAAGCCTATATCAGCCCTTTATCCTAACACTATTTCTAATAAAAATTTTAATCTTATAGCGGAAAGAATTTTAGAGCGAAACACTAGCTTTGGCACATCTAACATTAGTTTTTTATCAAAGCTAAGAAAAATCTATTAGAACCACTCTTGTGTTGCTATAATACCCGAGTGTTTCTTTTGCACATTGCTAAAAAGGGAGAGAGAATGGGGAAAGAAATAGAAAAAAAAGATTTTCAATTAGAAGATAACCACATAAATGCTTTGCAAGAGATTTCAAATATTGGGGCAGGCAACGCCTTAACCGCTCTTTGCAAATTGCTACATAGAAACATAGTGATGAGCTTGCCCTCTATTAGCTTAGTTGATTTTAAAGAAGCTAGCGATTTTCTAGGCGGTTCTGAAAAAGTTATGCTAGGTATTTTAAGTAACGTTCATAGCGACCATGTAGATGGTATAATTATGTTTCTATTAGATTTAAACCATGCAAAAACTTTAATTTGTTCTGTTTTGGGGCGTGAATTTTCAGAAGATTTTGAATTAGGGGAATTAGAACTTTCAGCAATAACAGAAGTTGGGAATATATTGAACTCTTCTTATTTAAATGCCATTTCTGCCCTTTTAGATGAAAGGCTTGTATCTTCTATACCTCACGTTTCTATTGATATGGCAGCGGCTATCCTTTCTGTGCCAGCTATTGAATTTGGGAAAGTTTCAGATGAATCTTTACTCATAAAAAATACATTTGAGCTTGAAGAAAAAAATATAGACGGTTATTTTTTATTCGTTCCAGATGTTGATTCTTTTAAATTTGTTTTTAGTTCTTTGGGGCTATCTTAGAATATATAGCCTTTTATGGGTAAAAATATGTTCAGATAATAAGGATTTGATGAGTGATTATAATTCCTTTATATGGCCAAATTCTAAAACAATTTAACGAAGTATGGGCATATTTTTATCTACACCAGTTAGGAGGTTTTTATTATGAGCAATAGTCCAGCGAAAACAATTATTGTTGGCATGGCAGACCTTAGCGTTTCTAAGTCTCCAGATGTGTTAACTACTCTTGGGCTTGGCTCTTGTGTTGGTATCGTTTTGCATGATGCTGTAAATAAAATTGGCGGGCTTGCCCATGTTATGCTTCCAGATAGTAAAACAATTACAAATAATTCTAATATTGCTAAGTTCGTTGATACGGCTGTTGTAGATATGTTAGAAAAAATGAAAAGACTTGGAGCTAATAAAATTCATATTAAAGCTAAACTTATAGGTGGTGCTCAAATGTTCTCAGTTGTAGCTAACAATGAAAAAATGAAAATAGGTGAAAGAAATGTTGAAGCTTCTGTGCTCATTTTGAAAAATTTAAATATTCCTATTTTAGCACAAGAAGTTGGGAAAAACTATGGTAGAACTGTAGAATTTAACATTGCCACAGGGGCAGTATTAGTAAAAACTATATCCCAAGGCAATAAATTAATTTAAAACCCGCCTGTTTTTTATAAAAAAAGCTTGGCAAAAAACTATATAAGCTGCCCCTCTAGGGCTCAAAGGAGAATAAGCTTTTTATTATGGAAGAAGAAAAAAACTTACAAGCTTCAGAAAGTGTAGAGCCTATAGACCCTCCAAAAGATACAGAGGTAATCGAAGAGCAAATATTAGCAGAAGCAGAAAAATTAAAAATTGAAGATGATAGAATAAAAGAGGAAAATAGAGAAATCGCAAAGCAAAAAGCTTTAGAGCAATACTATAGAGATAAATATATAGATAGAATACACGTGTTTATTGCTATAGTAGGTGGGCTTTTGGCTTGGGTTATAATTTATGCTTCTGGAAATCTAAGCATTAATGAAATGCTTTTTCGCATGGTAGTAGTAATTGCTGTTTTTTATGGAATAGGGCTTTGGTTTAGAGCTTACATAAAAAAAAGATTTTTGATAAGTGAAGAAGAGCTTTTAGCATACTTAGGCTTTGAAGAAAGAGCTTTGGAATATGAAAGAATGCAGCAAAAAGAAGAAGAGCTTAGAAAGCTTCAAGAAGAAAAGCTCATTCTAGAAAAGAAAATAAGAGACCAAGAAAAAGAAGCCAAAGCAGCAAGTGAAGCAGGATTAGACTTAAATAGAGCAGAGCCTATATTCACAGAAGAAGATATTATAAATTCTTTTAACATAACACCTAATAATGAAGAAGAACCAGACTTTAGCATATCTAGCGATTTAGAAGCGGAGTATACAGATGAAGAAGGATACAAAGGATAATAAAGATAATGGCAATATCGATGAATTATGGAAAGCTTATGATTTAAACAAAACAAAACCCATAAGGGACAAGCTAATTATTCACTACTCATCTTTAGTTAATTTTATCGCCGGAAGAATGTATACACACCTCGTAGGCAAAGTAGAATATGACGATTTAGTAAGCTATGGCATTTTTGGGCTTATAGACGCTATAGATAGGTTTGATTATAAAAAAGGTGTAAAATTTGAAACTTATGCACCTTTAAGAATTAGAGGGGCAATTGTTGATAGTATACGCAAAATGGATTGGGTTCCGAAAGATTTAAGGCGAAAAAGTAAAATTGTTGAAGCCGCTTTTGAAGCTCTTTCTGAAAAGTTACAAAGAGAGCCTGCAGATGAAGAACTAGCAGCCGAGCTAAACCTTTCATTAGCCGAGTTGAGAGCTTTAATTAGCAAAACAACTTTAGTAAATTTAGTCTCTTTAGATGAATATTCAGACCAAAGCCATGAATTAAACTTATATTCCACTTCAGAAACGCCAGAGCTTTCATACGATAAAGTAGAGCTTGCTAATATTTTAACTAATGCCATTGATAATCTAAAGGAAGCAGAAAGAAAAGTTATAACTTTGTACTATTTTGAAGAGTTAACTCTTCGTGAAATTTCAGAAGTTTTAGAAGTTTCCACTTCCCGTATTAGCCAAATACATTCAAAAGCTATGCTTAAGCTTCGTGCTAAACTTGGGCAATATCAACATTTATTAGATATTTTTTAGACTTTAGTTTTTCAAAAATTTTCTTTTGGCACTATCTAATAAAGGTTAGGAGGTTTGCTAAAAATTAAAAATATAATACCGCAGGCAGCATGTGTGTTAATAGCCGATGATAATAAACAGATAGCAACTATTTTAGCTGAATATGCAAAAAAAGAAGGTTATTCACCAGAGCTTGCACACAATGGCGAAGAAGCCCTCCAAAAAGCTTTGAATAAAGATTTTTCTATTATCCTTTTAGATGTTATGATGCCTATTTATGATGGTTTTTACGTTTGCCAAAAAATACGTCAAGTGAAAAATACACCTATAATAATGATAACTGCTAAAGGTGAAGATTATGAGAAAATTATGGGTTTAGACAACGGAGCAGATGATTACATAGTAAAACCTTTTTCTCCAAATGAAGTAATGGCTAGAATGCGTGCTATTTTAAGAAGAATAGACAATCTTAATAACGACCTTTTTTCTTCTGGCAGTTTAAGTATAGACATACAAAATTACATAGTTAAAGTTAACGGCGAAGTTGTAGACTTAACTAAAAAAGAAGTTGAGATTTTGTATACTCTAGCCGCTAATAAAACAAAAACTTTCACACGTGAAAATTTGCTTGATAGTGTTTGGGGCACCGACTATTTTGGAGACACACGCACCGTAGATAGCCACATAAAAAGATTGCGTTTAAAGTTAGGTGATGAGGGGTCTAAAATTAAAACTATTTGGGGTGTTGGATACAAATTTGAAAACTAATTTTATAGGGAGAAACTCATGCAAAATTTTTTGAAAAAAACCGTAGCAACTTTTACTTTAATAGCAACAATATATACACCAGCTTTTGCAAATTTTTATGAACCCCACCAAAATAGACCTTTAGTTACTATTATTGAAACTATTTTAAACGAAGCTCTAGGCTATGAAGAAACTTCAGAAATGCCACAGCTTGCACCATTTCAAAATACTATAAATTTTGCATTAGAAATAATAAATGCACGTATGGAAGCCCACAATGTTACAGGCTTAACAATAGCACTTGTTGATTCTGAAAAAGATTTCACATGGGCACAAGGCTTTGGTTATGCAAATACAAACCTTAATCTCCCTGTAAATGCAGACACACTATTTCAAATAGGTTCTACAAGCAAACCTTTTACAGCTATAGCAATTATGCAAGCAGTAGAAATTGGTTTAATTAATCTTGATAACCCAGTTAACACATATCTTACAGATTTTATACACGATAGTGTTACAGTCCGCCAATTATTAAATAACACAAGCGGCATAGTTACAAATTTTTTAAGAGATTTTTTAACAATTGGTTCTATACATGGCACAGCCCAATTTAAAGACATAATACCTTTTTTGAATAGCACAAATTTAACTTTTGAACCAGGCACACAGTTTGAATATGCAAACAATAATTGGCAGCTATTAGGTATGATATTAGCAAGCGTACACGGGCATGAAAATCTTTTTAATGGCTTTGTATATGAAACAGATAGCGTGCTTCAAAATATTGGTATGGAACGAAGCACATTTATGTTTTCTCCATATTTAACAAATATTGCTATGCCGCATACATCTTCTGAATTAGAACAGCATGGGATGTATTTAGTATCACAGCTTCCAGCAGGCTCTATGCTTTCTAGTGCAAATGATATGGCAATTGCTATGAAGTATATGTTAGGCGGAAATTTAGATTATTTAATGAAAAGCCATACAAATAATATAGAAGATTTATCATTTATGCCTAGCATGGAATGGTATGGGCTAGGCTTTATGCAAATAAACGACGGTTCTTTAACGACAATAGGCCACGGCGGAAATATCGTTCACTATCATACAGAAATGATAATGCACCCAGAAACAGGGCTTGGTGTTTTTTTGTCAACAAATAGTACAACAGGGGTAAATATAGCAAGCACTACAGCCCGTGATATATTGTTAACGGCGGTTAATGAAAAACTAGGTATAGAGAACCCTATAGAATATATTATAGAAGAAACAGAGCTTGAATA